>NZ_AOSR01000219.1:0-1203 GCF_000349585.1 Dietzia sp. UCD-THP | reverse complement strand
AGGCCGAACGTCTGCGGATTGAGCATCCCCGACCCGACGCCCTGGATGAGGCGCGCCAGGTTGAGCATCTCGATCGACTGGGCGAACCCGGCGACCACCGCGCCGCCCACGAACACCGCCACGCCCGCCAGGAACAGGCGCTTGCGCCCGGTCGCGTCGCCCAGCCGACCCGACGGCACGAGCAGCAGCCCGAACGCCAGCGCGTACCCGGACACCACCCACTGCAGGCCGCGCGAATCCGAGTCCAGGGCGGTGCCGATCACCGGCAGCGCCACGTTGATCACCGACAGCGCGAGCAGCGCCATGAACATCGGGACCATCAGGGTGGTGAGGACCCGGGCGGTGCTGACCGGCCGGGTCGTCGCGGGGGTCACGGGCGCATCGGTCACTTCCGCGATGGTATCCACGGCGGACGTCCCGGGCCCGAAGGTCACGGGCGCGCAACAACCCTGTCACGACCTACCCGTGCGCCGTCGCGATCAGTAGCGTCGGGTCATGGCTGATGTCACCCGCACCGCAGAAGTCGATCCGATCCCCTTGACCGACCTCGCCGAGCTGGGCACCGCCAGCGGCCGGGCCGTGTCGATCTTCCTGCCCACGGCCCGGGCCGGGGCAGAGGTCCGCGAGAACCCCATCCGCGCCAAGTCGCTCATCAAGGACGCCGAGACCCGGCTCAAGGCGCACGGCGTGGCCCAGGAGGAGTCCGACGAGATCCTCGGCCCGCTGGTCGCCCTGCTGGAGGACGACGCGTACTGGCAGCGTCTGTCCGACGGTCTCGCGCTGTTCGCGTCGAAGGGGTTCTGGCGCGCGTACCGCCTGGCCACGCAGGTCACCGAAGCGGTCCACGTGAGCGACCGGTTCGCCGTCCGGCCGATCGTGCCGGCCGCGGTCGGCGACGGCGAGTTCCTGGTCCTCGCGGGCAGTCAGAACAAGGGCCGACTCCTCGAGGGCACCGCCTCGACGATCCGCGAGCTCGAACTGGGCTCGATCCCGTCCTCGATCGATGACATGGCCGGCGACATTCAGCCGCCCTCGCCCCAGCAGCAGCGGTTCAGCGGGGCCGCCGGCGCCGGCCCCGGGGCGAACAGGGCCGGCGGGGGGATGGTGCACAGTCACGGCACGGGCGCCGAGGTCGGGGACGTGCAGCGGGAGAAGTTCCTGCGGCAGATCGCGAAGGGGCTGCAGGAGGCGCTGCGCCCCAAC
>NZ_KB714649.1:498-738 GCF_000349585.1 Dietzia sp. UCD-THP | reverse complement strand
GATCCACACGGGTTGGCGCCACCCGGCCCGGTAGCCGCCGGCAGCGGTGACCATGCAGATGAAGCCGATCAGGATGCAGACGAACATCCAGATCATGGAGTTGGTGCTCATGGGGCGGCGTCCTCTTTCCGGGGGGCGTCGGCGGGGTCGCGCCTCGCGGGCGGGGCGACGACGAGGGGTTCGTCCGGGTCGGCGAGCACCCCGGCCAGCGGGTCCGGGCCCTCGGGTGTGCCCTGGTGC
>NZ_KB714649.1:0-325 GCF_000349585.1 Dietzia sp. UCD-THP | reverse complement strand
CCTCGGGTGTGCCCTGGTGCGTCATGCGGACGCGGTCCAGGTGGGGGCGGTAGATCTCGAGGATGACCACGGCGCAGATCGCCACGACCAGCAGGTCGCGGACCAGGACGAGTGGGTGGAACACGTCCGCGCCGATCCCCTTGTTGTCGACGCCGTGGAAGTACGACATGTGCGCCACCCAGAGCAGGGCGTCGAACGCCATCCACGGCAGCAGGAGCCGCACGCGGGGGACGGCGAGCACCGCGAGGGGCACCAGCCAGAGCGAGTACTGCGGACTCCACACCTTGTTCGTGAGCAGGAAGAACGCCACGATGAGGAACGCCAA
>NZ_AOSR01000021.1:0-862 GCF_000349585.1 Dietzia sp. UCD-THP | reverse complement strand
CCTCAGTCTGGCGGATAGGGGCCGGCCGAGGACAGCACCGTCGAGGCTGATTAACCCCTTTTCGACGGCGGCGTGCGCCAACTCCCAGGGCATCGGCGCGTCGAGCACCGCCGACACTGTCTGCAGATACAGGTTTGACCCCCACAGGTCGTCCCCGTGTCGTTGCCCGAGCCACATGCCGGCCAGGGCGGCATCGACCATCGCCCGCAGAGACTCAGGTGTGGCCTCTGAAAAAAGGTGCCGAAGCGACAGCGCCCGGAGGTAGGCGGTCACTGGACGGTACGCGCAGTCAGCATCGCCGCGGAAGCTGATCGTGCCACCTCCAGCTGTGACTACGTGCTGCAGAGAGCACTCGCACAACAGGGACGACATACTGAGCCCCTCGACATCCTGGCGGACCCAGGCGACGCGATGCCAGCCATCACCTGGCGGGACGTGCAACGCAAGACGTGAACCGGGCTCATCGCGCAGGGTGCTGGTCAGCTTTTCAGTGGGGACACCGCTGAAATCGGGCGGCCACTCCGGCTCTCGCGGGACCGGCTGCTCGGCATGAAACGGCAACTTCTCCGCCTTCACCTCGCGGAGTGAGGGATAGCGGAGCGCGGTGAGTATCCGCGCCCACACCAGCGGCGTCACCGTCGACCCTGGGTCGCTGTCGGCGATCGCATGGAGGAAGGCGGCATCGGCCGCCGGCCAGGTGTCGAACTCTTCGGTGGGTGCGTCGATGAACACCGCCGATGCGGACTCCAGGCCCGCCGCGTGCAATGCGGCAAGCTCGTCCCACGGTCTGAAATGGCCCAACTCCTGCCGCGGGAGGTCAACGGTGACAGTGGTCGCCGCACCTAGGGCGTGTCTCCCATAG
>NZ_AOSR01000216.1:0-475 GCF_000349585.1 Dietzia sp. UCD-THP | reverse complement strand
TGGTGTGGCTACCGTCCTGAACTAATCAAGGCACTGATTCACACTAGTGCCACTAGTTGACCGTGTGGCGCATGTGGCGCATGTGCGGGAACGCCACGCTAGGGTGCAGTAATGATCGTTCGTGGCGCCCTCACTCATCTGCACACCACAACGCTCGCGACCAAGCGCGGCTCGACACAGCTGACCTGTATGCGAGTCCTCGATGACCATTCCCGAGTGCAACACGGCGGACAACCCGGTGCCCGCCACTCCCCCACTCGCTACGAGGTTCAGTTCCTCGACTCGAAGCTCTTCGAGTGGTCAACAACTCTCGCGTCGCAGTTCAGGATTGGCGACGAGGTCTTGGTCTACGCAGAGGACGCCATCAGAGTGCGAGACGCAGCCGAACGCGAACCGACGCTAATCGTCTACGGCATCGACGTGGGCCACGCAACGCTGCCCCTGGCCCGCAGAACGGAATAGCTCTGGTGGGTGG
>NZ_AOSR01000215.1:0-645 GCF_000349585.1 Dietzia sp. UCD-THP | reverse complement strand
CGTTTCACCGATGTAACAGCGGGTGCCGCCCTGTTCATCGGGACCGAGCAGGAAGTAGACGCAGGTGCCTGACAACTCGGCTCGGCGAACGAGTGCGCTCATTTCCGCGCGAGGCGCACTCAGGACCTGCCCTGTCCAGTTCAGAATTTCGGCGGTCGTCAGGCCGCCCGGGGTGCCGTCGACGAGGAAGAGTTCGATGTGCCTGCCGCTCATGCATTCGATCCTCGCAGCCAAGGCCGATGAATCGGCGAGGTTCGCGAGGTTTGTGGACGAACTCTCCGAGAATCGCTCGGTGTCAACCTGCCGTGAGTCAGTGGGGCTATTTGCAGGGTTGTTTTTCGTTGGCCATGTCAATTCCTACAACGTGCCAGGAGTCAGTGTCCGCCGCCGGGTCTGAAAGCGTTCTGGGTGTTTGTCGTAGTAGCGCTGCATGGCCTGGTCGCGGGTGCTGCAAGTGCTTTTCTTGGTGCCGTCACCGACTTGGGTGGGTGAGAACAGGGCAATCCCGCAGCGCTTGTGTTCGTGGTAGTACCAAGCCACCCACTCGTGCATGAGCCCCGCCATTTGTAACTTGGGACGGTCGCACGTACTGTCAGTGACGCAATCGACGCGGGGTGGAGCAGTTCGGTAGCTCGCTGGGCTCAT
>NZ_KB714648.1:469-1611 GCF_000349585.1 Dietzia sp. UCD-THP | reverse complement strand
TGCGCTGGGGCATCGGCCCATCACTCACGTCTACGGCTGGGTGTCCAACCTCGAGGACTCCACCCCGGTGGAGATACTGTCCGACAGTCAGTGGGGACCCCAGGCCGCCGACCTGGCCAGCAAGTACAACGCCGAGCCCCGCACCCGCTCCAACGTGTTCTCCGCCGCCAAGAACATGATCTCCTGCCTCGGTCGACGTCAGATCGTGCGCCTGCTGACCCCCCAGGCCGGCGCCGAACGCTTCGACCCGGTAGCCTTCGCAAGCTCCGACGCCGACACGCTGTATCTGGTGTCCGACGAGGAGAATCCGATCGGCCGACCGGTGACCTCGATCCTGACCGTCGCGGTGTTCAAGGCACTGGTCGACCGGGCCGACCAGTGCCCCGGCTCTCGGCTCCCGGTACCGGTGACCGCCGCCCTGGACGAGATCGCCAACATCGTGCGCTGGCCCCGCCTGCCCGACTACTACTCCACGTTCGGCTCCCGCGGCATCATCTGCGACACCGTGCTCCAGTCCCACGCCCAGGGAGTCGAGGTCTGGGGCGAGCAAGGCATGAAGAAGCTGTGGTCGGCCGCAGCGATCGTGGTCATCGGACCCGGACACAAGGACTACCGGTTCCTTGAGGAGCTGGCCCACCTGATCGGTACCCACACCGAGCAGCAGCGGTCGATCTCCCACGGCGGCGGTGATCGCGGGCGATCGGTGTCTACGCAAACCGTTGAGCGGCAGACCATTACGGCTGCCGAACTGGCTGCCCTGCCGTTCGGACGAATGATCGTGCTCGCCACGGGGCGCCGCCCGATCCTTGCGCGGATGGTGCGGTGGGACCACCAGGATCTGCCGACGATTAAGGAGCTGACTGAAAAATGAGCCACCTGTTCGACAAGAAGCTCGTCGAGGCGTTCGGTGAGACCCTGACGACGGTGACTAAAGAGGCGCTACCCGCAGCTGTAGAGGATGTTCTGGCAACACCTGGGCTCACCGGCCACCTTGCTCGCACCGTGGAGAGGGAGGTCCAGCGGTTCGCCGAGACTGAGCTGGGCGTGCCGCCCATCCTGCGGTTCACCGACGAGTTCGCCTTCTTCGACGATTATCTCCGGCTCGCCTACGAGTCGACGGGGATGAGCCAGAAGTGGTGCTC
>NZ_KB714648.1:0-421 GCF_000349585.1 Dietzia sp. UCD-THP | reverse complement strand
GATGAGCCAGAAGTGGTGCTCTCGCTGGTGGGCGCACCGATCTGTTCGGTTCCGCATCCGGTCGATGTGGCTCGCGTATGAGTCTCTGGCTCGCCGGGACCCGGCAATCTGCGACGAAGTGTTCCTACGCACGATCGGTGATCACCACATGCCGATGCTGACGGGAGAGCGCTCGCCGATGGTGGCGTGCACCTCTAGCCACCAGCCGGGCAAACTCCTGAAGTCTGACCCCATTGAGGAAGGCACGCTATGAGTTCGCATCCCAGCGACCCGGTGGTCGCCGATCTGATCCGTCACGCCCGCGTGGGCGCGGCGGCTAGTCCGTACCCGACGCGGACGCGCTCGCTCGGTGAGCACTCCGTCCGCCAGCACTCAGTCGGCTCGCTCGTTGTCGAGACCGCGCGGGCAGATTCCGGCGTTT
>NZ_AOSR01000212.1:0-737 GCF_000349585.1 Dietzia sp. UCD-THP | reverse complement strand
GGGGGGTGACCTGCATTTTCTCTGAGAACGCTGCATCTATGCAGGTCACGGGGCTCTGGTGAGGTAAAGAGGGGTCTCGACCCGCCTTTTCCACACCCCTCACACGCTGTGGAGAACTTCCTCCACACTGGGGATAACGCCTGTGTGTTGACGATGCCGACGACACCGCAGGTCGGGACCGCGTCGACTCGAACGGCAGTCGAACTCCACCCGTGTTATTCATCCACAGTGTGGATAGTGCCTGTGGATAGGGGAGGATGTGCGGCATGAGTGGTGACGCCGTGTCGGGAGCCGGTCCGCGGGCGGCGTCGTGGTCACCCGGGGCCCTGTGGCCGGGCGTGCAGATCCTGCTCGGGGTGGCCCTGGTGGTGATCGGCCTGCAGCGGCAGGATCCGCTCGCACTGCTGCTCACCGGCCCGGCGGCGCTGTTCCTCACCCTGTCGGGTGTGTCCCACCTGGTCCGGCGGCCCCGACTCGAGGTGGTGGACGGGCAGTTGGCGATCAAGAGGCTCCGCCGCGTGGACTTCGTCCCGCGGTCCGAGGTGGTGGAGGTTCGCCTGCTGGGGGTCTCCCGATGGGGGGCGCGGCAGCACCTGCTGCGACTCGAGTACACGGACGAGCGGGGTCGCGAACGACTGGACGTGTTCACCCGGCTCGATCTGGGGGCGGATCCACGGGACGTGGTCGACGCGCTGCACCGTCTGGGATTCGGGGCGGTCGGCCACGGCCGGTGAGGG
>NZ_KB714647.1:951-1260 GCF_000349585.1 Dietzia sp. UCD-THP | reverse complement strand
AAGTTCTGGTTCTCCGTCACCCAGGAGGAGCAGAAGACCCGGTTCGCGATCCGCCAACTCGACCCGGTGCGGCGCTGGAAACTCTCGCCCATGGACCTGGAGTCGCTCGACAAGTGGGACAAGTACACGGACGCCAAGGAGGAGATGTTCCGGCGCACGGACACCGAGTGGGCCCCGTGGATCACCATCAAATCCAACGACAAGAAGCGGGCCCGCATCAACGCGATGCGCTACTTCCTGAACCAGTTCGATTACCCGGACAAGGACCCCCAGGTGGTGTTCGACCCGGACCCGAAGATCGTCCGCCGC
>NZ_KB714647.1:364-791 GCF_000349585.1 Dietzia sp. UCD-THP | reverse complement strand
ACCCGAAGATCGTCCGCCGCGGCAAGGACGCCGTCGGGGACTAGCGGAGGGAGCGCCAGCGAGCGGAGCGATGTCCCCGAGGACAGGCCTGGCGGAGCCGCGCCGGGAATGTCTGGGCGACGGCGGGCCTTGCACTGGGTATGAGCCATTCCAATGACCACGCCGTCATCACGCGCCTGCTCACCGAGAAGGGCCGCTGGGCCGTCGCCGGCCTGTCCACCAACTCCGCGCGCACCGCGTACGGGATCGCCGCCTACGTCCGCGACCTGGGACATGAGATCGTACCGGTCCATCCCAAGGCCGAGACCGTGCACGGTCAGCAGGGCTATCCGGATCTCGCGTCCGTTCCCGGTGAGATCGATGTGGTCGACGTGTTCGTCAACTCGCAGCTCGCGGGCGGCGTGGTGGACGATGCGATAGCCAAGGG
>NZ_KB714647.1:0-234 GCF_000349585.1 Dietzia sp. UCD-THP | reverse complement strand
GCGGTCTGGTTGCAGCTGGGGGTGGTCGACGAGGCCGCGGCGCAGCGGGCGAAGGATGCAGGGCTGGACGTGGTGATGGACGCGTGCCCTGCGATCGAAGCCCCTCGTCTGGGCCTGGCCTGAACCGCGGACCCGGCCGGGTCTAGAAGCCGCTCGAGGCCAGTCCCACCATCGCGAAGATGAAGATGAAGTACAGGACGATGAGGACTGCCACGATCGCCAGCGAGATCATGC
>NZ_AOSR01000208.1:0-2236 GCF_000349585.1 Dietzia sp. UCD-THP | reverse complement strand
ACTCATGCTTACTTCAACTCCGTGTGGAACGAGGACATGCACGCTGTCCCACGATTCCTATGGAACGCCAAAATGCGCTTTGGTAAAACTTTCGCCTCTTACCAACTCGCTAAGAAACTCGGGGCAACACGAGTGTTGGTTGTGACGTTCAAACCCGCAGTCGAAGATGCCTGGCAGACGGATCTTGAGAGCCATTCCGACTTCGACGGTTGGCAATACATCAGTAAACAGTCGGGTGCCGATCCTGCCGCAATATCTAAACACAAGCCATTAGTTTACTTCGGCTCTTTCCAAGATCTATTGGGTCGTGATAAGTCTGGCAACATAAAGCCTAAGAACAAGTGGCTTCATTCGATCAATTGGGATCTAGTGGTCTTCGATGAATACCATTTTGGAGCATGGCGCGAGACAGCCAAAGAGCTATTTGAGGGCGAAGACACGCCGGAGAGCAGAGCTGAAACAAAACTTGAGTACAATCCCGAATTGGATAACTACCATGAAGAACTTGATGAACTCAGTGAGGAAGAGACTGAGTTCCTGCCTATAACGACGCGTGCCTACTTGTATCTGTCCGGCACGCCCTTCAAAGCTTTGGCGACCGGGGAGTTCATTGAAGAACAAATTTTCAACTGGACTTACACTGATGAACAACGTGCAAAAGAGGAATTTTCTAAGGCAAACCCGGACAAGCAAAACCCTTACAGCGCACTGCCGCAGATGCGATTGCTTACGTATCAAATGCCCGATGAGCTTCTTGCGACGGCAAGTTCTGGCGAGTTCGACGAGTTCGATCTGAATGAGTTCTTTTCAGCTAAGGGGTCCGGGACTTCCGCCAGTTTCACCCACAAATCTGACGTTCAGAAGTGGCTGGATATTATTCGCGGCGCCTACGCACCGAGTCAGGTTGACCATCTCAAGGAGCGGCCACCGTTCCCTTACTCAGATGTACGACTCTTGCCTCATCTAGAACATTCATTCTGGTTCTTACCGAGCGTTTCTTCTTGTCAGGCTATGAAGAATCTACTCGCTGAACCGCAAAACTCATATTTTCACAAGTACAAAGTTTTGTCTGTGGCCGGCGCTAACGCGGGCATAGGGCTCGACGCGCTCCCCCCCGTTCGGAGAGCGATCGGTAGTGGCCATGAGGGTGGCTCAATCGTGCTTTCCTGCGGAAAGCTAACTACGGGCGTCACGGTTCCTCAATGGTCGAGCATTCTCATGCTCCGCAATTTGAAATCGCCGGAAACCTACTTTCAAGCCGCTTTCCGAGTTCAATCGCCATGGAGTCAGAAAAATCCGAATGGTAACGATCCGCTCGAAGAGGAAGTGTACAAGCCCGTGTGCTTCGTTTTCGATTTCGCCCCTACTCGCGCTTTGCGGCAACTATCGGATTATGCACTTGGCTTGAATCCCGGTGAGTCGAACCCTGAAGCTGCCGTGGAGGAACTGGTCTCGTTTCTTCCTGTGCTGGCGTACGATGGGTCACACATGACCCAGATTGATGCTGGGGGAATACTTGACATTGCCATGGCAGGAACCAGCGCGACATTGCTGGCTCGAAAGTGGGAATCCGCCCTATTGGTTAATGTAGATAACGACACCCTCCGCCGTGTTCTTGCTGACGAAAAAGCAGTTAATGCTGTCATGAACATAGAGGGTTTTCGCGCACTCGGCGATAATGTAATTGAGACTGTAATCAATAAGAGCGAGAAAGTTAGGGATCTCAAGAAGAACAAGGGTGACCAGCTTAGCCCTGAGGAGAAGAAGGAGGTTAGCGCCGAGGAAAAGGAATACAAATCGATGCGCAAGCAGATTCAGGAAAAACTGATAAAGTTTGCGACCCGCATACCTGCCTTCATGTACCTGACGGACTTCCGCGAGAACACTCTTCAGGATGTTATTACAAAGCTTGAGACTGAACTATTCAAGACGGTCACCGGCCTATCGGTCGAAGACTTTAATCTATTGGTGTCTCTGAACGTTTTTAATTCTGGGCATATGAACCAGGCTGTCTTCGCCTTTCGTCGTTATGAGGATGCTTCACTTTCCTACACCGGTATCGACTCACATGAGGGTCTTCGGCATTACGGTCTCTACGACACCGTGGTGGCAAAGGAAGCTATCGAAGATTTTTCGGACGACGGAGCCGACCTATCTAGCCGCAATTAACTTTGACCCTGCAGCGGCGTCGGCTCTCTAACAGGCTTGTGCCCCCAGTCGGACTCGAACCGACACT
>NZ_AOSR01000207.1:0-447 GCF_000349585.1 Dietzia sp. UCD-THP | reverse complement strand
GGGCATGGCGCCGTCGCGCTCGACCTTGTAGTCGTTGTAGAAGCTCGAGAGCCCTCCACACCCCGCAGCAGGTCCGCGGCGTCCCACGAGCCGCAGTCGGACCGGAGCCTACGAACCGGGGGAGACCCCGCTCGTTGTCGTACCCGCGAGGCGGAGAGCTATACGGACTGGTGGGAAGTCGAGGGCTGGTCGCTGAGCACTCGTGGGGGGAGGGGGGCCGAGGCATCGGGCGCGCTTCTTCGGGCTGGTTGTCGGCGTCTCGCTCGTCTTCCGAGGGACATTCGCGGCGGTGCGCTTCCGGTCCCGCGGTGCCTGGGTCGCCCGGCCACTACGTGATACGGATCACCGACCATCCACTTTCGGGTGTATCGGGTGTGGCCCCAGTCACATACCTTTTCCTCAATCGACGTTCACTCGTCGGGGAACACGTCCCGCGCCAGGGCCCCC
>NZ_KB714646.1:980-2401 GCF_000349585.1 Dietzia sp. UCD-THP | reverse complement strand
CGGCCGTAGCGCTCAAGACTGACGGTCCGGTCAACACCGCGGTGCGGCGATGACGCCGGCGCCGGGATCGCACCTTGAGGCGACCTTCTTCCTCGATCACGACCACGCTTCGGTACGCGACTTCACCCAGCACGTGATCGCCGGCGCGTCGAGCCCCCGAGAGAGAGCGTCCCTGCTCTTTGCTGCAGTGCGTGACCAAATCTGGTACGACCCCTACTCGGTCTCCGAGGATCCTGAGCATTACCGGGCGAGCCACGTCCTCCAGGCCGGCCGCGCCTACTGCGTGCCCAAGGCGGTGCTACTGGCCGCGGTTCTGCGGGCCGCGGGCATCCCTACCCGACTCGGCTTCGCCGATGTACGGAACCATCTGCAGACCGACACCTTACGAGCCGTCATGGGTGGCACGGACCTGTTCGTCTATCACGGCTATTGCAGCGCCTACATCGACGGACGATGGTTGAAGGCCACACCTGCCTTCAATGTCGAGTTATGCGAGCGATTCGGCGTGCCCCCGGTCGACTTCGACGGACGGAGCGACGCGCTCATGCACGCCTTCACCTCCGACGGGACTCGGCACATGGAGTACGTGCGGGACCACGGCAACTTCGACGACCTCCCCCTGGGCCGCATTCTGTCCGCTCTCCACCAGGCCTACGGACCTATGGTCACCGCCGCTGCGGGGCCTGACGATGCCTTCACTCCTCCATCTACCACCGGTAAGGCCACTCCGAAAGGATCCGTGGACTCATCCGGGAGCACCGGATGAGCCACTCCCACCGGGCGCGGTCCTTCTGAGGGGCTGCGGAAGTGGTACTCCAGGGGGCTGGTGGGCGCGTCGGAAGTGGCTCGGTGAGCTGCCGGTCCACCCTTTGAAGGCGTGCGAGAAGTTCGTGAGGTCGCTGTAGCCCAGTTCGGCGGCGACCTCACTGACAGACGTGGAGCGGTCGAGCAGCCGTATCCGGGCGCGGTCGAGCAGTGACTCCTGGAGGAGTTCGCGGAAGCTGGTTCCCTCCGCTGCGAGGCGGCGTTTCAGGGTGCTCGAGGAGATCGAGAACTCATTCGCGACCGACTGGAGGGTCCTCACCCCGGACCCGTCCTCGAGCAACGCCCGCACTCTGCGGGTGAACTCCGGGCTGCCGGCCTGACGTTCGAGCGCCTGATGGAGGCTGGTGACGGCGACGTCGTAGGCGACTGGGTCGGGGAAGCGGCAGGCCGCGTGTAGCGTCCGTTCAGGGATGTGCACGTAGGACAGGGGGGCGTTGAAGATGAGCCGCGCCCCCGGCCAGGCTTCTCGAGCCCCGCTGCTCGGCTCCGGCCAGCGGCTATGCATGGTCACCTCCGACGCGTCGTCGACCAGTCGGTCGACCAACCGCATGAGGGCGAGTCCGCAGTAGGTGACGGCGAGACAGTCCAGGTCGGGG
>NZ_KB714646.1:0-883 GCF_000349585.1 Dietzia sp. UCD-THP | reverse complement strand
CGTTCCCGGTGAGCCGGATCGTCAGGTCGTCGCGCTGGGGATCGGACTGGGTGGTGACGGCCTCGGTGATCACGGGAAGATAGGTCAACAGCTGAACGACCTGGGCGACGGTTCCTGCGCTGACCAGCGGCACGCTCAACGGCCCGAAGGACGTGAGCTGGGCCTGTTCCGCGCAGGCGATCCCCAGCTTCGTTGCCTGCTCGGCATCGAGGTCCGGGTAGACCTCGCGAAACCACCGCAGCGGTGCCTGCTCCTGGGTCCGGATCAGAGACAGTTCCCCGGTTCCCTCGCGCGCCATGATGGCACGGAACTGCTCGGCACTGTCCGGATCGATCGCCGGACTGGCCAGCAGCTGCGCGAAGGCAAGCGCTGGGACGCCCGGCTCGCTTCTCTGCACAGCGCTCCTCACGTGACCCGATCTCACAGCAGGATGACACGATTCAACATGGTCATCGCCGATATCAACGACAATACTGGAGAAAATGTCGATGACGTAGTCAATAGTGAGGGAGTTGTAGATGACAGTCGTTACCTTCGTGTCATACGACGGGGAGAAGCACGAGGCGCCCATCGAGGAGGGCTGCTCGCTGATGCAGGTCGCCACGAACAACGCCATTCCGGGCATCGATGGTGACTGCGGCGGAGAGGCCGCATGCGGCACCTGCCACGTGATCGTCGATTCCGCCTGGGCCGCCAAGGTCGGCCCCTCCGGCCCGGAGGAGGAGGAGATGCTGTCGATGAACCCCGAGCGAGAGCCGACGTCGCGGCTGTCGTGCCAAGTCCAGGTCTCCCGGTCATGGGACGGCTTGACCGTGCAGTTGCCTGAATTCCAGATGTAACAGGAGGTGTTGACGAGATGAAGATCCCTGACGCAGTGAAGACG
>NZ_AOSR01000204.1:0-479 GCF_000349585.1 Dietzia sp. UCD-THP | reverse complement strand
CCACCATCATCGAACTGCTCTAATGCGCCAGGATATGACCCCAGCCGCCGACTGGAGGCCGGGATCAATCCGTAGCCAGGGCCCGAGCAATGGCCGCTCCATCCCGAGCCCAAGCCAAAAAAATCGAGTCGCCGACATTCCGCACCCTCGTCCAGAAATTCGCTTAGGCGCGAGCCTCGTGTGGGCAACTTGGGGAGAGGTCGAATCCGAACACACTTTTAAGTGGAAGCTCTGCGTACTAGCTCCGTGCGTATTCGCGCCCGCCGGAGTTTGGCGGAGAGCCCCGCGGCAGTTGCTGGTCGGGCCAGCCGTTCTGCATCAGAGGGAAGCGCCAGCTCGTGGCGCCTCAGCCGGCTCGGTTTGAACTACGCAGACCTGCCCAGGGCCAACCAGCTGCATCGGAATCCGCCCCGAGGCCCGTCTCATCTGCTGAATCAATGATGCAAATGATGCTCCTGCACGGGAACCCCTGCAGGTCA
>NZ_AOSR01000020.1:0-358 GCF_000349585.1 Dietzia sp. UCD-THP | reverse complement strand
CGGCTGCTCGGCATGAAACGGGAACTTCTCCGCCTTCACCTCGCGGAGTGAGGGATAGCGGGGCGCGGTGCGTATCCGCGCCCACACCTGCGGCGTCACCGCCGCCTCTGGATCACTCTCGGCGATCGCGTGGAGGAAGGCGGCATCGGCTGCCGGCCAGTTGTCGAGTTCTTCGGTGGGTGCGTCAGAACACTGCCGATGTGGACTCCAGGCCCGCCGCGTGCAATGCGGCAAGCTCGTCCCACGGTCTGAAATGGCCCAACTCCTGCCGCGGCAGGTCAACGGTGACAGTGGTCGCCTCACCTAGTGGGTCGCTGCTCGTCTGGAGCTGCATCGGTGGCCTCCTTCTCGGCCCGTC
>NZ_KB714645.1:3660-4204 GCF_000349585.1 Dietzia sp. UCD-THP | reverse complement strand
TCAATCGCCAATCTTGTGCCCGGCAGTGGCGGGGACGTTACTGCGAGTAGTCCTAACCGGTACCGGTCCCGAGCCCGGTCACCCGGACGGGAGTCGATCGGTTAATGGTGGTGCCGTCACCGAGTCGCCCGTCCTGGTTGATTCCCCAACAGTGCGCGGTCACATCTTCCACCACCACACACGAGTGGTTTCTCCCGCTGCTGACCGCGGTGACTCCGTTCAACCCTTCAATGGCCTCTGGGAAGTACTGGTGGTCATAACCGCCGATGGGCCTCCCGTGGTGATAACCCCAGCAGGAAACGCGGTCGTCGGCCAGTGCCGCACACGCGTGGCCGCCAGCGGTGATCGCGGTGGCTCCGCTCACTCCCTCCATCTTCACCGGCGTCCGATAGGTGATGGCAGAGGACTCACCATAAATGCTGCGACCCCAGCAGGAGACGGTCCCGCCCCCTGCCACGGCGCACGTGAACTGGGAACCCGCATCAATTGCGGTCACCCCGCCCAACGCCGGAACTTTCACCGGAGTCCGCGTGGTGGAGGAACC
>NZ_KB714645.1:3120-3602 GCF_000349585.1 Dietzia sp. UCD-THP | reverse complement strand
AGTCCGCGTGGTGGAGGAACCGCCCCCGAGCTGCCCGAAGAAATCGCTACCCCAGCAGTAGACGGTGCCGTCCGCCAGCAGCGCGCACGTGTGGTCGATCCCGGTGGTGATGTCGATGACCCCACTCAGCCCCTCTACCTTCACTGGCGACAATCGGCGTGTAGAGGTGCCGTCACCGAGCTGTCCAGCATTGTTGTCTCCCCAGCAGTACGCTATTCCGCCTTCTGCCACCGCGCACGTATGGTCGCCTCCGGAACTGATCGCAGTGGCCCGGCTTAATCCTTCGATCTTCACCGGTTCAAGCTGAGTGGTGGTGGTGCCGTCACCGACCTGCCCCCAGGGGTTGTATCCCCAACAGTGGACGGTTCCGCCTTCCGCCACCGCGCACGTATGCCCGTATCCGGAGCTGATGTCGGTGACTCTGCTTAAGCGCTTTACCTCCACAGGTCCATGGCGATCAATGGTGGTGCCGTCGCCGAGCT
>NZ_KB714645.1:957-2996 GCF_000349585.1 Dietzia sp. UCD-THP | reverse complement strand
TGGTGGTGCCGTCGCCGAGCTGTCCAGCGTCATTGTCTCCCCAGCAATGGGCCGTGCCGTCAGCTGTCTTCGCGCACGTGTGATTGCCGCCAGCGCTAATCTCGAAAACTGGCGTGTCGCCGTCGCTGTCTTCATATCGGGCGCCGAGGTGGAATTGGAGGCCCCCGCCTACGTCGGGGTTGACATACTTATTGTCCCATACCCCGTATTCGCCTGCGGTGGTCACGAGATCGAGAACGATTTTCGATGCCATCACTTTCTTGCCAAGGCTTTCCCATCGCTTTGACGCGATCACTTTGCGGAAGTTGGTTGCCGCTTCTTCCGTGAGTTGAGCACTATAGTTGTCGAGCGCCCCGGTCAGGCACGAAGAGATTGGGCCGAGTACTCCGGCGGTGAGGTCGCCGCCAGCAACTGAATTCGCGAGCATTGCGGTATTGAACTGGGCGAACTCTGCCGCACACTGGGTCACTGCCCCCACGGCCAGCGCGGTCGTTCCCGCCCTGTCTAACCCCTCGCCCAGTGCGCTACTAAGAGCCATCTCTACAAGCCGCACCGCCATAGCAGCCATGATTCTGGAGTTATCGAACTGCACTTCAAGTGCATACTCATTATCCACCACGTCGGCCTGCGAAAACTCCATCGCCACGGTGTCGCCGGGCATGACCAAGTTTCCGTTGATGACGGCGGCGAGCATGCTCATGGTGCTGGCTGTCGGGTTGGCAAGTATCGCTAGGGCGTTGTCTAAAGACGTGCCTGTGCCCCACGTGTTTCTGATGCGTACCGTCTCGGGCGTGGTGTCGAAGAACATCGGGTAGGTCCGATTTAGTGCAGCCTTCACTTGAAGCAGGGAAGAATCACTTGGAGCCTGCCCGGCGCAGAATTTGATCGGAGCATATACGCTTTGATCATCGAAACGGTTCCCGTAATCAGCAACCCAAGCCGGTGCCGGCCCTGTGCAGTCTGGGACGTCGGCGAAGGAGCCAAACACTGCAGCGACACCCTGATACAGATACTCGTTCGCTAGGCCTACTCCATCTCCGAGCTGATCGCCTACGCCGCGGACAGCGCTCGAGGTGGCCTCCCAGGCTGATCCGATGCTGTCGATCACTGTGCTGCCTGCTGAAGTCACCGCATCCCTAAAGACACCGCCATCCTGCACGGACACCACCAGGTCCGACCACCACGACAAATGCTCAACTCGCGCAGTGAGCGTCCTACGATCCGAGCTGATCTCTGTGGCCACCGGAACCCACGCCTCCGTGGCGGCGTCCCAGTACACGAGAGAGAAGAACGCCCCCGCAGGTATCGGCGCTGGATACGTTCGGGTAATGGTCAGACCATTCTCAGCAGCACCAGGCTCTGCGGTGAATGAAACCGGAGCCGACACAAACCCGTCGTCGGCCAACTCAAGTAAGGACCTGTGAACGACCTCGGGGAGACCCGGCACCGTTGAAGCGGTGACCTGTGCGTCATCGTCAGCAAGGGTTATCGACCGCTGAGGGAATACCAGCTTGCCGTAGCCGGTAGCAGATCTGGCCCCCGTAGCCGGGTCTTCGAACAGTTGGTCATAGCCGCCACCGGGCACTTCGGGTTGCGCCGGGACCTCACCAGCGCTCGACCCGAGTGACCCCAGAGAACCACTTCCCGCCGGCCCAGCGGCCCCGGCTTGCCCGGTGAGGCTTGCAACTATTGCCATGCTGGCGAACACTGCCCCCGCTTGGCGAGCCCACCGATGACTCCGCTCCTGCTTCCGCGCCATCCCCGCGTCCCTCCACCATCACCATGGGCCGGCAAACGAACCGGCTGTGCACATTAAGAGGCTCATACTATGCAGGCGGCGCGCCCGGCGGGGGCTTACCGCTCAGGCTTCGAGCAGTCCGCCGTTACGCACGCTGACAGCGGCATGGAGGCCGGGCATCTTCAGCACCCGCTCCCCGGGCACCTCGCCAGGGCCTGGCTACGGCCCGGCCACCACCGCTGTCCGCAGGCATCCCTCCTGGTAAACGGCGGTTCCGAACAAGCAAAGTAGGCGAGCGACC
>NZ_KB714645.1:0-347 GCF_000349585.1 Dietzia sp. UCD-THP | reverse complement strand
CAGAATCCTCGCTCCTGACAGGCACTGACAAACCCGTAGCTACAGTGGCCGGCAAAAAGCAGACTTCTGCCCCGCCCGGTCACGTTATTGCCCTGGCCCGTGCCTGCGAGGCTGGGGGCCACTGCAGGACGACGCCGAGTGGAAGGTGAGCGACCTGCGACAGTCGTCGCCCCGCCAGCTTGCAGGCGCGGGTACCGAGTTTGCTTACGTCATCGGCTGCTGCGCCTCGCGGATCCTCTACCAGCGCTAGACGCTGGCCTACCAGTGATTACTCAAGCGTTGTCCCAAAAAACGTCCCATTCACCCCACACCGCTTCTCCGATGTGTGGGCTGTGTCAAGGATTGTG
>NZ_AOSR01000199.1:0-821 GCF_000349585.1 Dietzia sp. UCD-THP | reverse complement strand
GCCCGGCGCTCGTTGACGGTGCCGGGGAAGAACGTCTTGGACACTCCGGTGACGGTCAGCATCGTCACGCCTCCTTGGTGCCGGTCGCGGCGGCGCCGGCGGATTCGGGTCCCGCGCCGACGGAGGTCCCGGTTCCCGCCGCGGCACGTTCGTTGGCGGCGACCGGGGTGGTGGGTTTGCGTCCGAAGCGTCCGCCCGCGCCCTTCCAGCGGGGCAGCAGCAGCGCGACCACGACGAGGATGGCCGTGACGGCCTTCATGTCGTTGGGATCCAGGCCGACGCGGAGGGCGGCGAAGATGATGAGCTGGTAGAGCAGGGCGCCCAGGATCACGGCGAGCACCGCGAGCAGCAGCTTGCGCTGGCCGAGGATGGCCTGCCCGATGATCACCGAGGCCAGGCCGACGAGGATGAGGCCGATGCCCATCGAGATGTCGGCGAAACCGCGGTACTGGGCGATGAGCGCGCCGCACATGCCCACGAACCCGTTCGACAGGGCCAACGTGAGGGTCTTGGTGAAGTCGGTCGAGACGCCGAACGAGGAGATCATGGGGCCGTTGTCACCCGTGGCACGGATGGACAGACCGAGGTCGGTGGTGAGGAACCACAGGACGACCAACCCGAGCAGCAGGACCACGACCGCGAGGATGGCCACCCCGGGCCACTCGCCCAGCAGGTCGGCGTCCTTCAGGGGCGTGAACACGGTGTCGCTGCGCAGCAGCGGGATGTTCGCGCCGTCCATGATCCGCAGGTTGACGGACCACAGCGCGATCATGGTGAGGATACCGGCGAGGAGGCCGTCGATCTTGCCCTTGGTGTGCAAC
>NZ_KB714644.1:631-1068 GCF_000349585.1 Dietzia sp. UCD-THP | reverse complement strand
CGGTGGCGTCGAGGTAGCCGGAATCGCATAGGGCGGCCTCGAGAACCTGGGCATAGGGGAGGCGCAGTTCGGCAGCCATGCCGTCGAGCGTCGTTCGGGCTGGTAGGCCGCGCAAGCCGTGAGTGCGCCAAAGGTGCAGATTCTGCCGGGTGACCCCGATCCGGCGGGCCAACTCGGACTCGCTGACGCCGTAGGCCCGCTTATGGGCATCAATGAGTTCGACCAGGCGAGGGGTTTCCATGTGCCGAGTGTCCGCCTGCGCCGAGGGTGCCGTCAAGTAGTCGTTAACGGTTTCGACAAGTGCGACTTTACATAAGATAACTTAGCGGCCCTTCTAATTCCGCTGGTGAGTGCACATCCGGAGATGCTCACGTCCGCTACTGGAACCGGTTTGGCAACCGACACGATGCTGGCCCGGAGCGGCTGCCCGGTCCGGG
>NZ_KB714644.1:0-464 GCF_000349585.1 Dietzia sp. UCD-THP | reverse complement strand
GCTGCGCGCCCCCGGCGTCGTCAGCCGTCGTAGGCGACCGTCTCCACGACGATCGGCCCGGCGACGGCCCCGCCGGTGGTGGTGAGTCGGTATTCGACCCGGCCCGGGCCGGTGGAGATCTGCGCCTCGTAGGGGTGGGAGATCGGATCGGGGATGCCCGTCGAGATCCGCGGGAACGGGACCTGCGCGACCTTCTCCCCGGTGGCCCCGGTGTCGAGGTTGCGCCACGAGAGGGTGGCGGTGAGGTTGCACGGACCCACCCCGGCGACGGCGAAGGCCCAGGCGACGGACGCCGTGTCCGGGTACCCGTCGCCGTCGAGAGTGGTGGAGATCGCGCCCGCGCACAACCCAGAGGGTGAGCCGCCCACGGCGATCACGCGGTCGGGAGCAGGGAACAGGAGAGGTATTGCCTGGGAGGAGTCCTGGGCATTCGCGGTGGCCGGGGCCGTGACGGCGGCGGTCAG
>NZ_AOSR01000196.1:0-1168 GCF_000349585.1 Dietzia sp. UCD-THP | reverse complement strand
CCCCGCTATCCGAAGCACGTCCCTAAAAAGCACGGTTCGAGAACCTTGGTTGACCACAGCCACCAGTAGCCAAATGGGAATCCAAAGACCTGCCGTAATAATGGACAAGATAAGGTGGAGTAAGTGGTTAACCTTTGTGGCTGATACCAAGACAGCCTGGTAGTCGGACTGCGACTCTACGCGATTGCCTCTCTGAACCTCTCGGTTTACGGCTTCGGCGAGAACTCGCCTTTGCCGCACAGAAGGGGAAGAAAAACCATTGGGATTCAAAACCTTCTCCGCTCCACGTGTGCCAATTCTATGACGATAATAGTGCTTACTGAGTTCATCCTGTCGACCCTCGTGAATGCGCAAGATCCCCACTGAGAGTCTGCACTAAGTTTACAGGGATATCGACCTTCAGTAGCAGGTTTGAAGGACTCCTCGGCACTGAAGACAGCTTTCAAGCAGTTGCTCCTGGATGCTCTCCGCGGCGCCATCCATCCCTAGATGCATCGCCTTGGTTCAAAGAGTGGGGTCGCGACTCCGTCCAACGCGACTGGGCGTCGATGGCTACGCCGATAATGTGCGATTCAGTTAAGTCCGCAGGTCAAAAGAGTGGCGAGGATGCAACAACGCCTCGACATGGCTCAATCGCTGGATGAAACATCGACGATAGAGAGCCGTAATAACCCACCGCTGCGCCCTACAGTTCCAATCGCAGAGGCGGATCAAGCCGTAGCTGGCCGGTTTCCGGCGTTGGTGTGTGAAGCTCTAGCTGGTGTTCTGGGCCTCTGCCTAGAGTCGCGAGTTTCCTCGCGTCCACTGAACAGCCTGACAGTTCTGGGAGCCTGTCGATGGAAAAAAGCAGCTCGGGCACTCTTTCCGCAGGCATGGGACCGATCACTGCCCGACCGGTTATGCCGCGGTGTTCGATCCTCAGTAAGACCCATCGAAGGGTGGAGTCAGATTCAGGGCGTTTCCATCGCTTCAGGATTTTTGCCGGCAGTTTCAGTGTCTCTAGCGTTAGGACAAAGCTGTCCGGGACTGGCTGAGTCGCTGAAAATTTTTCCCATCGCACGATCGTCGGTTTTGAATTCCGGTGGGCTGCAGCGGCTCCAGAGGGAGTGTCGTGGCCGCGGATTGGCTGCCTTGATAGCGTGGGGAGATCAGATCCGACTGCGGCGAT
>NZ_AOSR01000195.1:0-969 GCF_000349585.1 Dietzia sp. UCD-THP | reverse complement strand
CGGGGCTATACGCCTCCCGCGGGTTGGTTGAGTCCTCGACCGAGGTGGCGGCCTTTGTCGAACTGGTCCTCGACGAGACCGGGGCGTCGAAGGTCGACATGGTCGGGCACTCGCAGGGCGGCACCCAGCTCCAGCTGTACATCCAGCGCCACGGCGGCGACCAGACGGTCGAGCGCGTGGTGGGAGTCAACCCCAACACACATGGCACCTCGTTGCTGGGGATCGGCACTCTCGGATGGACTCTCGACGATGCCGGGTCGTTGGGCATCGGCTCGGTTCTGGGGTCGGCCAACGTGTCGGACCCGGGTCTGATGGCCACGGTCGGCCTGGTCATCGGTCCCGCCGGGGTTCAACAGGCCATCGGCTCCCCGGTGATCGAGGAGATGATCAACGCCGGTGATACCCGGCCAGGATTGGATTACACGATCATCGCCTCGCGGTACGACGAGGTGGTGACGCCGTACCCCGGCCAGTTCCTCGTTGCGGGCCCGGGTGCCACGGTCCGGAACATCCTGTTGCAGGACGGCTGCCCCGAGGACCGGTCCGACCACCTGTCCGCCACCTACTCGCTGCGGGGCAAGGAACTCATCAAGCAAGGGCTGGATCCGGCGAGACGCGGGCAGCCCGTGCCCTGCGAGGTCGTGGTGCCCGGTGGCGGACAGGGCTGGCCGGGCGCCCCGGTCGGATCGGTCTCCCCCTCGCTGGCGGCGGTGGGTGGATCGGCCGCGTCGGTCACCGATGGGGAGGGGTCATGAGAAAAGCCAGCGGCGGATCACGCGACTCGTCCGGATCCCTCCGTGGTGCTCCCATGAACTGAGGGCCCCTCCGATTGTTCGATGACTCCATCGAACCCGGAGCGATGCAGATCGCCGCAAATCTGGTGGCGTGGACACAGATGATGGCCTGCACCGGCGCCGCCGCCATCTTCGCAGCGTGCGAGCCCAGAATGCTGCGCTACCGCTTCCTGCA
>NZ_KB714643.1:448-1106 GCF_000349585.1 Dietzia sp. UCD-THP | reverse complement strand
AGGCCGGTGTGCTCGGCCAACTCCCGCAGCATCGCCAACCCGACGTGCGAGACCACGCCACACTCATCAGCACTGACCGGCAACCGCCGGACCGACCCGTTCGACTTCACCTTGGAAGTGCTCCTCGAACTGTGATGACGCTGACCCTGGACAAGTCGCTTCATCCCAGTTCGGGAGCACTTCTCATCTCACCACCCCGGCCGCGCCACTAACTCCGCGTGAAACGCCGAGGCTAGGGAGGCCCAACGCAGGTCTGACACGGGTGAGCTCTCGAAGATCGATCACTGGCTACGTAGCAATCACGCTAAAGGCGACTGACAAAGAGATAGTTGAGAACGTAAGAACCGCCTCGGTCACATTGGAAGGTGGGTTCTCCGAGGCGCTGAGAATGCGCCCGAAGTAGCGCATCTCAAACTCTCGGCGCAGCTGACCGATCGATTCGTTACGAACCATCCTGCCGTCCACGAAAGACTGCACCTGGCCCGTCGCCACATTCCAGTTAGCTGAACCTCCCTGGATCTGTCGGAGGGTTCCGATCTAACAGGGAAGACGCGTCGGCGACGACTTGGACAACGCCCTCATGGAGTCCGCGATCGGGCTGTGCAAGACCGAGCTGATCGACCTGGAGACCACGCGCAGGTGGACCGGCCGCAACGAG
>NZ_KB714643.1:0-318 GCF_000349585.1 Dietzia sp. UCD-THP | reverse complement strand
GACCGGCCGCAACGAGGTCGAGCACGAGACCGCGGACTGGGTGAAGTGGTTCAACGACGAGCGACTGCACTCGGCGATCGAATACCGACCACCCATCGAGTAAGAGGAGATGTACCGTTCCAACCAGGCGACCGAACCTCAGGCCGCCTGATTCAGCAAGACCCTCCGACGGGGCCAGGGCGATTCAACCGAATCAAACCCTGCCTCTGACCATCCGCATACACAGGGATCTTGACAGGCTCCTCCGTGCAGCGCCTGACCCCCGACGAACAAGTAGAAACACCCGCTAGCATTATCGCCATGCCCGGCGACAGCGAC
>NZ_KB714642.1:1088-1843 GCF_000349585.1 Dietzia sp. UCD-THP | reverse complement strand
CTACGACACGGCGGGCGAGGACCTCGCGACGAGCGAAGGGACGAAGGATGTCGCCTACCTCGGAGCTGCCGACGGGCTCATCCTGCTCCTCGACCCGTTCCAGTTCCCGGCCAATCATTCCAAGGCGATCAGTAAGGGCATCCCGGCCGACCGGCTCTCCGCGGTGTCTCCGCAGCAGGTTCTCGCGAACGTCACCCAGATGCTCCGCGAGACGGGCAACGTCAAGCAGAACAAGAAGATCACCCAGCCGCTGGCCGTCGTGGTGAGCAAGATCGACGCCTTCTTCGACGAGATCGACTCGGACGAGGCTGTGCGGAGGGCACCACGGCAGATCCCCGCGTTCGACGAGAACGACTCGAGGGACCTCCACGACCACGTCGCCTCGATCATCGACGGCTGGGGCGGTGGTGACGTCCTCAGTCACCTCGAACTCAACTATAAGAACTACAGGTTCTTCGCGGCCTCGGCGCTCGGGGCGGAGCCCGACTACGGACAGGCCACGGCTGACAGCCAGGGAATCCGACCGCACAGGGTGGCGGACCCTCTGCTGTGGCTGATGGCGGGCGAGCGCATCCTCGAGAAGCGGGTGTAGCGATGTCGTTCGAGTCACTGATCTACACGGACTGTCTGTCCACGGAGTCCGTACACGGCGACTCGGGGTTCGCGTTCCAGGCCGTGAGCCCGGGGGCTGGCACCGAGATCCAGAACAAGGTGCAGAACAACGTCCTCTACCGGGTGCCGGGCGCACTGAGGGC
>NZ_KB714642.1:0-976 GCF_000349585.1 Dietzia sp. UCD-THP | reverse complement strand
ACGTTCGCCTATTGGAGCGACGAGACCGACTATCTCCTCGCAGTAGGCCGATACATGGGAAAGGAGTCGGGTGGCCGGGACGGGAATCAGCTCACCCACGCGCTGGCGACCAGCTCCGCGGCTGACATCCTTCCGGCTCTGCCCGCCCAGTTGTACGACGCGGGGGTATGGCTGGCGGAGAAAGCGCCGTCCACCCGACTCGACCCGATTCCCGCGCCACTCCTCGTGTCCGAGCGTTTCATGCCGGTCGGGCTCCGCGAGTTGGCGCTGGAGGCCCGTGATGCCCACGACTTCCTCGCCACACTGCTCACCGCACTCGAGAAGATCCTCCGTGACCCCGATTCCCGCCTCCTCATCGCGGCCGACGACGCGGTGACGGCGGCCCGGTGGATCGCACTGGGGACCCTGTTCTTCGACCGTGAGGTCGCCCTGGAGTTCACCTTCCGGATCTTCACGGAGAATCCGTACAAGGGCTCACACCGGATCATGGTGTTCAACCCTGAGACCGTGGAGAAGGCGGTGGACATCGCACGCCTTCCCGACGTCCACAGCGGGATCGACCTACGGAACTTCGCCGCCTCCCCGATGGAGATCTCGGCCTCGGCCCGCACGTACGCGACCTGGTTCCTCGAGGGGAACGCCTACGACGCCCTGGACGCGATCGAATTCGGGCGAGCGTGGGAGCCGCACGTCTCGGACTCCTCGGTCTCCGCGGCGATCGCGTCGGCCGCTGTGATGGGGAATCACGATACCGAGGATTTCACGACCGAAGATCTCGCGGCCCTCGTCCGCGGGCTCGCCCGGACCGAGGACGGCGTCGAGGACTACGGGGACGAACTCATCGCGCTGTTCGACCGGAGTCCGGAAGACGCGGATGCCGGAGTGCACCACGCCGCGACGTTCGCGGCGCTCGCCGACGCCGGTGAAAACGTACTCGCGGAACAACTCGCGAGCACCTCGGCGCGCAGGGCCGAGT
>NZ_AOSR01000190.1:0-2045 GCF_000349585.1 Dietzia sp. UCD-THP | reverse complement strand
CGTGTCACACGGTTCGCAGGAATCTGTCACTTCCCCGACCGAAGGAGACCACGCACGAAGAAATTGCGGCACTGCACGGCCTCGAGCAGCGGATAACGGTGTCCGTCTGCGAGCCAGGTACAAGAACCAAAAACTCGCAGCGGTTTTGAAGCAACGAACTGGTGCCACTGAGATTTGACCGATCTAACGGTATTCTGATTGCCGATTCGAAATTAGCTTGAATCTGCGGCTAGAAAAACGGGCGCAATCGGAGGAGTGTTGGTGAATCGGGAGCCCGAGCGCGTCGGCTCTCTATGGTACCACTTAGAACGTTAGGCGACCTGATCACTGGCCCGTCGCTTCACGTGGAGGGAAACCTCGGAAGAGTTGAAACGCAGACTTCGTGACCGGGCAGAACGTCGTAAACAAAATGCTCCCAAGTCGGCTGCGCCTGGAGTTCAACATTTTCGTATTCAACTTGGATAACTAAGGGAATTTGCAAATTGAGGTTCTGGTAATACTGGATTGTCGATTCAGCCGCTGAGGACAATGAAACTTCGCCCTGGGCGATCTCTTGAGCCGAGACTTTATTCTTATGTACCAGAAAATACTGAGAATCGTTCTGTGGAGAGATTACGATGTAGCAAAGAGATCCTTCGAGGTCCAGGGGCATTATTCGATTTCTACCGTCTCGGAACGAGGACAATGCCTCCCGCCATCGCTTGTAGATTCTCAGACGTAGATTAACTTCAGAGAGACTATTTTCGAAATCGCTGAAGCGGTCATCCCAGCCGCCTCGATTTTCCAAAGTCTGATGGCCGAGGACGGCTAGCGCCGTAATAGGTCGTTCTGCACGAGCTTCAAAAACCCTATCGGAGACAAATTTAACGACTTCGTCAACTGTGCGGAGGCACGCTCGAATCTCGTCGAGAGTCGGAGTGTATCCGTAGTGGATTGCTCTATTGCGAAGCGAAGCCACATCCGTAACCCATTGCTCAATAATTTCCGGGGCTTCCTGGCCCCACCCATAGTGCTGGTAGAACTTTTGGAGTTCGTTCTTAACAAGATCGACGATGCCTCGAGCAGTTCCGCGCTTGTTTAGGAAGCGCGTTACCGCCTGCTCGGGGCGTAGGTCCTCCTCCCAGAGCGTGTGCTGCAGCAGTTCGTCTAGCAGTGCTTCGCAACTTGAAGCATATAGTATGGCGGCGATTCTATAGTTGCCCTCTTTAGTGAAGTACATGTCGGCTTCGCGTCGAAAATCGAAGTAAGCAGTGAAAGGTCCATCATTAGAAAGATTGACAAGGGCTGCGTCTAGCCAAGAATCCAAATCGGCCGAATCGTGGGTGACGCTACTAACAAAAGGAATATTCCAATTTAAATTGAAGACGCTAAGCCCCTGCAAATCGGGCAATTCGCCCTTTTCGATCATTCGCCAAGGCTGGGTGTCCGAAGTGGCTAAGGGGATCATTGGTGGCAGGGACTCCCTAGTTACAAGTCTGAGCGGTTCATTCGAAATTAAGGCGAACGCTCGAAGTAATACGTTTAATTCCGAAACTGCGTAGTCAAAGGCGGCCGTGAATTGATCTGGGCCATTATCGCTCGTGGGCGCCGTTGTGTTCTTCTCTGTGAAATCTAGATCGACCATAGCTTCTGCTACTGTTGATTGGACAGGCTCTAGGATGTCGGAATGGCGTTCTTGACGACGCTCCCCGTTAGTCCGTTCTGCAGCAAGTTGGAAGCTCGATTCAATCGATATGGGAGGCGACCCTTTAGTCTCGACTTGGTGAAACACGAAGTGGACGCTGTCGGCTGTGGGAGACGAAGATCCGTCGTCCTGTTCAATCCATCCGGTGGCCTTCTTGGTTTTGTTGAAGCCGTTAGGTACGTGCAGTGTGCGGCTGAGCGGAATGAAGAAATGCGCAGTTGATCCCACGGCACGGACACTCCTATTCGAGTCCATAGTTAATGACCAGAGAAACTGAAAAAAATGACTTTCCTACCACGCCTCAGCCTGCCTTGCTCAGCGTCCGATATACGGCTGGCAGGAGCTCGCCGAGCAGTGCGCG
>NZ_AOSR01000189.1:0-669 GCF_000349585.1 Dietzia sp. UCD-THP | reverse complement strand
ACGAGAGCAGGACGTTCGCTGAGGATGGCGACCCGTGCGTGGGGTGCACTCTAGCGAGCTTTGTTGGGAGCATCCCTTCACGGCCCAGAGTGTGCAGGTAGCGGATCGCGGTATTGTGGAAGGCTAAGGCCGAGGCGAAAGCACTGATCACGATCAGGATTTCGCAAAGAAGTACTGCCCAGGAACCGAGATAGGTGTCTAAGGCGCCGAAGACCAACCCCGCGGGGTCCGCGACGGCTGCAAGGACGATTTCAGAGCGGCCATAGGCAAGGTAGATCGTCCAGGAAATAAAGGTGTAGAACAGGCCCAGGAAACCGATCGCGAGGTAGATCGCCCTAGGGACTGTCTTGTGGGGGTCTCGAGCTTCCTCGGTATAGATGGCCGTCGACTCGAAGCCGAGGAAGGCGCCGAACACGATGGCGAACATCGCGCCGGTGCTGTTTCCGGCGAAGATGGAGGATGGCTCGAAGGAGTGCAGGTCCACCCCCTCTGGCCCACCGATGACGAGGATCGCCACGGCGAGGATGAGAAGGATTCCCGCTTCGCTTGTGAGGGCGATGCCGAGCACTTTGGCACTGAGCGAGATTTTGTGGTGGCTGAGCACGGCGATGACGGCCCAGCCCAGGAGGGAGAATGCCCACCACGGGATGGAAGGGATGAGGACCGAGG
>NZ_AOSR01000188.1:0-310 GCF_000349585.1 Dietzia sp. UCD-THP | reverse complement strand
ACGTCTGCGTAACTTATTGGAAGTCGCCGAGAGCGGCCCGGGCCGAGAAGCCGGGGACGCCGAGGAGACGGGCTCCGAACAGCAGGAAGATCTCGCCGGTTTGACTCGGTGAGACCGGATAGCTAAGATGGAGAAGTTGCCCTCGAGAGAGTGGCTGCGGCGCCGCGGGGCGGGAAAGCGACCGAATTGTGAATCGGAACGCAGGCCTGTTACGCTGGTGGAGTTGCCCTCCTCGGGAGGGCGGCGGAGATCACCCCGGGTGAAGCGAGGCGAACAGCCCCGTGGAGACGGTGTGTGGGTGTTGTTTGAG
>NZ_KB714641.1:13294-13496 GCF_000349585.1 Dietzia sp. UCD-THP | reverse complement strand
CGTCGAAGACGGCGAACTGGCCGCTGACCTGGTCGCTGACGCCATCGCTGAGCAAGGGCGGGCGCCGGGGTATCTCCACGCCGACGGCGGTGCGGCGATGACCTCGAAGCCGTTGGCCTCGCTGCTGGTCGACCTGGATGTGACCCGGTCGCACAATCGGCCGCGGACCAGCAACGACAATCCCTACAGCGAGTCCCAGTTC
>NZ_KB714641.1:0-12959 GCF_000349585.1 Dietzia sp. UCD-THP | reverse complement strand
CCTACGCCAAGCACCCCGAACAGTTCAACCGACGACCACACCCACCCCGACTCCCAGAGAAGGCGACCATCAACGACCCCGCCGCCCGAGAACCCGAAACTAGCCAAGCTCAACCGACTACCGCACGTCTCATTTGATTTGACACGCTCCGATCAATCTTGATGAGCACCCCGACCACGAGAACTCCACCGACGGGTACTTGTCCAGCGGCGGCACAGCGCACCGCCCCAGTTCCCCTAGCTTGCGCCTCACCGTGACGTCAGTGGGCCCGCGCTACGCACTCCGGATCCATTAGGACCGACTTTGCCCGCAAAGAGGAAGCCCCAAAGAGGATGCGGACGCTGATAACTTACGGGCTGCTGGACCACCCCGGCCCAGGCACGTTCGAGAGGATTCGCATGCAACGTGTTCGTTCCGCCGCCGCAGTTTCGCTCATCTGCGCCGGGCTGATAGTAGGTGCTCAACCAGTCGGCGCGACGCCCACAGCGGTTCAAGCTGCAGCCCCCGCCGCCGAGACGCACACCCAGATCCTCGAAGACTCGCACTCGATGTACCGCGAGAGGGTTGTCGTCAGCGCGAGCGAGCACTACATGATCGAGTGGAACAAGCAGACTGATCTCGTAGCGGTCACCAACCAGAACGGCCACACTCGAACTGGAACCATGGAAGAAATCCGTCAGATCCAGCAGGAGCTGAACCGACTTGGGGTCGTAGTTGAGGAGGTGCCCGCCGAAGTCCGGGAGAGCTACCCGCAGATGCCTCGTGAGTTCGAGGACTCAACTGTCTACCTTTCGGGCAACGCAAGCAACACCCAAGGGACTGCGTACGCGGTTCAACCGTATGCTGCCGACCCCTTCGCCGGTTCTTTCAGCCCTAACGCCGGGTCCGTCTCAGACGCGGCTGGCGTGGTCCACTATCTGCAGGGCGTTAACGGCTGCCAGGTAGCTACGGGTGCGGCGGGTATCGCTCACGGCGCACTGTGGGGCGCTGCTCTGGGAGGTGTGCCAGGCGCCCTTGCGGGGGCCGCAGTTGGCGCATTCTGGTGGGGCGTGGGTACGCAGTGCTAACGACCCTCAATGAAGATTCAGGCGGCGAGGGAAGGTTAAGGATGAAGAAGGAGACTTTCGTAGCTCTGACGGGCATGTTTTCAATCTTGCTCGTCTTGTCGTCGCTGTGGACGGCGTACCAACTGCATTCCGCTGGGATCTCCCAGGCAGACGCGCCCGTCTTTCCGGCCATGGCGCTAGGGGCGCTTTCCAGCGTGATCCTATGGAGAGTCCTCGACTCGAAGAATAGTTGGCATACCGGCATGGCAGTCGGTGCGACCGCGCTCAATTGCATTCTGGTTGTGGTCGGCTGCCTGGCGGCATGGTTCCTTTTGCTCGGATGATCACGGTCATGTGCTAGACATTGGGCCCTCGGCGCCAGGACCGCCGGAAACACGGCCCGAGACGCCCATGCGAAGAGACTTCGTATGGGCGTCTCGGGCTCCGGAATGAACCCCACTAGATCTGTCAGAAGATTCCCATGCAGGTGGACCGGCCGCAACAAGGTTGAGCGCGAGACCGCCGACTGGGTTAAGTGGTTCAGCGACGAGCGACTGCACTTGGCGATCGAATACCGGCTACCCATTGAATATGGGCAGATGTACCGTTCCGATTTGGCGACCGAACCTCAGGCCGACTGAGTCAGCAAGACCCTCCGACTGAGCCAGGGCCATTCAACTCCAGCAGACGCCTCCCTTAAAGGGCCTCGGCACTGGACTTACCGGGGTCTCGGGCGGGCATCACCCCGTCGGGGCAGCCGGCGGAAACGGCCCGGTCTTCGAGTCCAGTGCACCGTCACGTCCGATGTCCCCCGAGCCATCGGTCACCGGTGACGGGTCAATGAGTGCCATTGTCACCCCGAGCAAGCGGCCGTGTAGTCGGATGACGTTCGCGACTATCTCGAGGTCGCGCTCGGACTGGCTTCTGGCATCGCTCTGGACCTATCGGCGGTTCCGAAAGAGCAAGGTGGGCGAGGGGCCTCGTTCGTTGATACGACTGTTCGCATCTTCACTGGCCGCAAGTCGATCAGTACGGGAGAATCAGGTTTCTAGCGTCTGTCGTAGCCGTCTGGTGTCATCCGTTGACAGGCGGCCGCAATCCCAGCTCACAGCCTGAGGGGTTGATCTCAGGTCGTGGTTGGCCCGACGGGCCGAGAAGGAGGCCACCGATGCAGCTCCAGACGAGCAGCGACCCACTGGGAGAGGCGACCACTGTCACCGTTGACCTGCCGCGGCAAGACTTGGGCCATTTCAGACCGTGGGACGAACTCGCCGCGCTGCACGCGGCGGGCCTGGAGTCCACATCGGCTGTGTTCATCGACGCACCCACCGAAACCTTCAACATCTGGCCGGCGGCCGATGCCGCCTTCCTCCATGCGATCGCCGACGGTGACCCAGAGACGACGGTGTCGCCGCTGGTGTGGGCGCGGATACGCACCGCGCCCCGGTATCCCTCACTCCGCGAGGTGAAGGCGGAGAAGTTCCCGTTTCATGTCGAGCAGCGGGTCCCGCGAGAGTCGACGTGGCCGCCCGATTTCAGCGGTGTCCCCACTGCGAAGCTGACGAGCACCCTGCGCGGTGAGCCCGGTTCACGTCTTGCGTTGCACGTCCCGCCAGGTGATGGCTGGCATCGCGTCGCCTGGGTCCGGCAGGATGTCGAGGGGCTCAGCATGTCGTCCCTGTTGTGCGAGTGCTCTCTGCAGCACGTAGTCAAAGCTGGAGGCGGGACGATCAGCTTCAGAGTCGACGCTGACTGCGCGTACCGCCCAGTGACCGCCTACCTCCGGGCGCTGTCGCTTCGGCACCTCTTTCCGGAGGCCACGCCTGAGGCTCTGCGGGCGATGGTCGATGCCGCCCTGACCGGCATGTGGCTCGGGCAACGACACGGGGACGACCTGTGGGGCTCGAACCTGTATCTGCAAACGGTGTCGGCGGTGCTCGATGTGCCGATGCCCTGGGAGTTGGCGCACACCGCCGTCGAGTCGGGATTGATCAGTCTCGACGGTGCTGTCCTTGGCCTGCCTCAGCCGATCCGCACCGCGCCTGTCGGACCGGTAATGGACTGGGACAGCACCGAAGCCACCGACGGCGATTGGGTCGTGTGGTGGTCCCGACTCGATGACCGATACCAGGTCGAAGTCACCCGCGACCCCGACAACACCAGCCAAGCGACGCTCACCGTCTACGACCGCGCGAATAGCAACGTCGAGATTCATACCGAGCAGATCGGTCTGGCGTACGGCGCCGTCTTCGGGCCAGACACAGGCGATGTCAACCACTGGCGAGCCATCGCATCGAAAGCGGTCGACGAGCACAAGTCTTGAACAGCGGAACCTGGCGGCTGGCAACTCCGTTCGCGACCCGAGCTGCAGTTCGGACGTCTCGGGCACTAAACGCGGCCGCCCGCCTACCTGGAGACGCGGGATGTTAGGTCCAGCGTTCGGGACGTCGGCACAGCATTGCGGGTTTCATGAAGCACTGGTTTGGTCATGTCCTGCCGGGATCGCCAATTCCGCCTGGGCGGCGGCGGTCTCCTGGCGGTCCGGTTGCCACGGCGGGAGAAACTCGACGGCCGCGTGCAAGAACGTGGCTATGTCTTCAACGTGAGACTCGGCACGGTGGTGGCGCCTGTCATCGGGGGTCAGGCGTGCCACCTCATGTGCGATCAGACGTTTCCCTGAATATTCGTCTCACTGGGGTCCACCGGTATCGCCTCTGGGGGCCAGTGGCCGGGATCGCGAATATTGCGCTTGGGGGCCAGCAGTAGCGTCCGTGGGAGCCACCCGCTTCTAGGCTCCTTCCGCCGCGTGTTTAGGGCACGCGGCGGAAGGAGCAATCCGTGACTGTACGGAAAATCAGGGCGAAGCTCGTGTTGCAGCTTCGCGCCGAGGGCCTGTCCGGGCGGGCGATCGCCGCCTCGCAGGGCATGTCCCGAAAGAGCATCGCGGCGGTGTTGGAGGCCGCCGATGCGACCGAGACGAGCTGGGACGACGTCGCCGAGCTCAGCGACGAGCAGGTGTACGCCCGCCTGTTCCCGGGCCGCGGGGAGCACGAGAGCGTGTTCGCCCAGCCGGACTGGGAGCAGGTCCACCGTGAGATGGCCCGGGTCGGGGTCACGCTGAAGTTGCTGCACGGCGAGTACATCGACCGCTGCGCCGCCACCAGAGCGCCGGCGATGGGGTATGACCGGTGGTGCAAGACCTACCAGCGATACGTGATGGTCACCGGCGCCGCCTCCCGCGTCGGGCACAAGGCCGGCCAGACGGTCGAGGTTGACTGGTCGGGCCCCACGATGGAGCTCACCGATCCAGTCACCGGAGCGAGGCGGAAGGTGTACCTGTTCGTGGCGTGCCTGCCGTTCAGCCGGTTCGCGTTCGTCTGGCCGTCGACCGACATGCAGCAGGATGCGTGGCTGCGGGCGCACGTGGCGATGTTCGACGCCTTCGGTGGGTCGGTACCGCGGATCGTGTGCGACAACCTCAAGACCGGCGTGGTCAAGCACCCTCGCGACGGGGAGATCGTTCTGAATGACGCGTACCGGGAGATGGCCGCCCACTACTCAGCAGCCGTTCTACCAGGAAGAATCCGCCGTCCAAAGGACAAATCTGGGGCCGAGAACACCGTGGCGCACGTGGCGACCTGGGTGATCGCCGGCCTGCGGGCCCGGACGTTCCACACGGTGCCTGAACTGGCCGAGGCGATCGGCGAACGGATGGACGCCTACAACCGCGAACCGTTCGGAGAAACGCCCCGGGTCGAGACTCAGCGTGTTCACCGCCGAGGAGCGGCCGCTGCTCACGCCGCTGCCGGCGGTGGCGTTCGAGATCAGCCGGTGGCTCTACGGCCGCCGGGTGGGCCGCAATGGTCACGTGGTGTTCGAGCGGAACTTCTACTCGGCCCCGCTGGCGCACATCGGTACCAAGGTCGATCTGCGGATCACCGCCCGCACGCTGGAGATCTACCGCGGCACCGAGCGGATCTCCAGCCACCTGCTGCTGCCCGCCGGCGCCTCAGGCGAGTACCGCACCAACGATGCCGACCTGCCAGCCGGCCGCCAGTACCAGCAGTGGGATGCGCCCCGGGTACGGGCGTGGGCCGAGCGGGTGGGGCCGGCGGCGGTGATTGTGGTCAACCGGATCTTCGAATCCGTGCCCGTCGACGAACAGGGCCTGGACGCCGCCCTGGCGGTGCTGCGCCTTTCGCGGCGGTTCTCAGCCGAGCGGGTCGACGCTGCGTGCGCGCTGGCGCTGACCGGGCCGGTGCGCTCGCCCCGGTATGCGCATATCCACCCGATCTGGCCACCGGCCAGGACAAGACCGCCGCCCTGCGGCCACCACCGGCCGAGGCCGAGCAGGCCGGCGGGTACGTCCGCGGCGCCGACTACTACGCCAGGAGCGCCCGATGAGCAGCATCGATTCCGAGACCAAGCGCAAGCTCCGCGAGATGGGCGCCCAGCCACTGCTCGAGGCGCTGGAAGCGCAACACGACGACCACGTGGTCGGCATGAGCTTCGGCGAGCGGCTGCAGCTGGTCGTCGACCACGCCCACGAGAGCTTCAACCATTCCAAGATCGACGGCCTGATCCGCCGGGCCAACCTGCGCTACCCGGCAGCCGATCTGCGGCGGGTGGACCTGGTTGAGGAGCGCGGCCTAAACCGGGCCGTCCTCGCGCAGCTGGCCACCTGCTCGTTCATTCAGAGACAGCAGAACGTCGTCTTTCAGGGGTTCACCGGGTCGGGAAAGTCCTACCTCGGCTGCGCCCTGGCCAAGCAGGCCTGCCAGCACCGTTTCCGGGCGCACTACATCCGGATGCCCGACCTCGAAGAAGCGTGGGCCCTGGCTAAAGATCGACCCCAGGGGCAGAACAAGTTCCTGAAGAAGTACGCCGCGTTCTCCCTGCTGGTGATCGACGAATGGCTCCTCGACCATCCCGACGAGACGATCAGCCGGATGCTCCTCGAGCTCCTTGAGCGGCGCTACGACACCGGGTCGACCGTCTTCTGCACCCAGTACCCCAAGAAGGACTGGCACCAGCGCCTGGGCTCCGGAGTTCACGCCGACGCGGTCATGGACCGCATCGTGCACAACACGATCTGGATCGACACCGGCACCCACAACATGCGCGAGCATGCGGCCGCCGCCGGGAGTCAGTAAGTAATCCCCGAGACGGGGCCGGTGGTCCCCACCGACGCGATCACCGGCCCCCAACGGCAATACCGCTGGCCCCCAGACGCAATATCCGGTGGCCCCCAAGCCTCCAAATACTCACCACTTGTCAGCTTCGTGCCGATCCAGCAGCATGTTGTCAGCAAATTGCCAGGGGCCGATTGTCACGAAGTTGGCAGAATCCTCGCTCCTGACAGTTTTCCAGCGTCTCCGAGAGGGCTGCACTTCGGTCGGCTCGACCGACTCCGGAGCCTTCTTTCACAAGGGGCTGGTCCCACCCACCTTCGATCCCGAGGTCAAAGGGTTAGCGGTAAACCACCTCGAAGGACCTTGGTACTCGTATCGAAATGTCTTGTAACAGCGCCCCAGTCTCAGTCGAACTGAGTACGGTCTGCGTAATGAGTGACCAGCGACGCGGCACGCTTATATGGATCAACGGTGCCCATGGCAGTGGCAAGACTCATGTTGCCGCTGATTTGGTCCGTCGTGTGCCGCACTCCCACCTCGCCGATCCGGAACATGTTGGTTTCGGCTTACGCCGGATGTACCCGCGTAGCGAGAGGCCTGACTACCGAACCCTCGACGCCTGGACCTCTGCCGTCTCATCCACTTTGATCGACATCCTCGATCGCACAGGGGCGACGATCATTGCTCCCCAAACTGCCGCCGACAGTCTTCTCCTATCTCAAGTACTCGATCCCGTACGGGCATCGCAGCACCGGGTTTTTCACGTCACGCTGTCACTGCAACTCCACGAACTGCGTAGGCGTCTCCGATCTCGTGGCGACGTGATCGCCTCCTACGCCCAGCAACAAGCTGGCGCCACACTCGATGCGTTATCCGCGCCGGAGTTCGGGGTGCATATCGACACAGGCAACCGGACCGTGCAGCAGGTCGCCGACGAAATCGCGAAGGTCGCTGGCTTGGACATTCGCCCGGACCGCTCGTTCCATGCGGCCAGGGCTATCCGTACGGCAGCGCTGCGAGTCTCGGCTATCCGTTCACCTTTGGCCTGAGCAGATCGGGTGCGACTACCAGTCAGCGGCTCGATTAGATTGCGTGCAACAGGCGCTCACCTTCGAGCCTCTCGGCCTATCAGAAATGTGCCGCCGTATGAAGCTGAGAAATCCCTCTAAACGAAGTTGAAGGTCACGCCATCACGGCCACGGTGGCGTTCTTCCGAGAGCGTGTCCACCTTAGGAGATCTGGATGCACCGAATCATCAGCTACGCCCCAGAGCACCGGTCTGCGCTACTAGACCTCTCACTCCGAGCTTGGGAACCAGTCTTCCCGATAGTGAGAAACGAAGTGCCGGGTTTCGTGTACAGCGCGTTCTACCCAAATGGGTGGCGTGAAAGGCAGCTCAAGGACCTGTCAGAAGTGCTTGACAACGAACCTGAGAACGTCGATGTCGCGGTTGATGAGGGGCGGCCAATCGGATGGGTGTGCACTCGCTTGCACCCTGACGACAAGATGGGCGAGGTGTTTGTCATCGCCGTTGATCCCGACTATCAGCAACGGGGGGTCGGGCGTCATCTCCTGGAGCACGCGTTCGCTCGAGTTCGCGCGGCGGGCATGGCAATGGTGATGGTCGAGACGGGTGGCGATAGCGGGCACGCGCCTGCGCGAAGAGTGTACGAGTCGATCGGCTTCGAGCCGTGGCCCGTAGCGCGATACTTCAAGCAGCTTGATCAGTAGGAGGCGCTCAGGGGCGCACATCCATCTCAACTGCCGAGAGGTTTGTAGCCGCCCCTCGGCTCGCCGCTGGAAATATGTGTACCGTGCCAAAGCCGTACCCCAGGGAGTTCCGCGACGACGTCGTTCGCGTCGCAGGGGTCTTGCGTGAACCGCAGCTTGCCCACTACGTCGTGGGCTGGCCGCGTTACGGGGACCTTGGCGTGGTCGCGCTGTACGAGGTAGCGCCCGTGGGGGCAGCCTGGGTGCGACTGCTCCCAGAGAGCGATCCCAGCTACGGCTACGTCGATGCCGCCACGCCCGAGCTGGCCATGGGGGTCGTGCGGGGTTGGCGCGGACACGGAATTGGGTCCCGACTCCTTGACGCGCTGATCGGGGCCGCACGACAGCGGGGGCTGGCATCGTTGAGCTTGAGCGTTGAAACGGACCTGGGCGGCAGTGCCTGCTGGGAGCGTGGTGGCCACTCTGGCAGGGCTGATCGCTGCGCTGGCTTCCGCCGTCCTCGTTGGCTGTCCCGTGCCGGGCAGAGAGCCGGGACGCGTTGCCGATGTCTCACCGCGAAGATGGACTCATCGACACTCGGCCGGCTGCCTTCGCTGACAAGCTAGTGGCACGCTACTGACACGCAGTTGGCAAACTGACAAACTGTTCGGCAACCGACATTGGCAACCGACAGCGGTGTCGGTTCTCCAACAGCTTGTCAGCACGCTGCCGGCCAACCAGCTCGTTGTCATCAGTTTGTCAGTCGCCGATTGTCACGAACTTGGCAGAATCCTCGCCACTGACAGCACGTGGCACCGGCCACCTCTCAGCTTGACGAGTCAGCTTCCCGAAGAATCCACCCGGGGACGGAGCCCGCGGAACGTAGCGCACTGGTCCAACTGGCTGGCCAACTGTGCCAACATCTCCTCCCGTTAATGAGGGCGAGCGACAACGCAGCAGCACCAGCAATTTCCGACCTTGATATGACTTCCAATGCGTGACACTAGCGTGATTAAATGACCTGATGCCAGCAAACCCTTTTGACATCGCCTCTCTTCTAAGCTTGGGCACACTCGACGAGAATTTCCTCACTCGCGCCCTCCTTGAACTTCAATACTTTCCAAACGTCAAGACTCAAGGCGAAGAGTTGCCTCCGCTCTTCACGAGCAACAGCTTTTCAAAAGAGGCTGCAACAGAACTCGCCGGTCTCACTGACCGAGAACTCAGCGCAACTGCTTGGGTCGAACTTCGCACTCGCAGATTCGACGGCCTGGTAAGACGACTTGGAGTGCCCCACCCGGTTACATATTCGAGACTAGTGATGCACCTCCGCAGCAATTGGCCACTTCTCTCATTCTTGACAAATAGCGATCAATCACACATTAAGCCAGAGTGGCATGAAGACGGCCGCATAATTCATATGGACTACGAGACCACCGAACGAATCCTCACCAGACACACTCAGCTAGCGCAGGGTAATCACTTTCTAGCCAAGGCCGACATTAGCAGCTGCTTCCCTAGCATTTATGCACACGCAATAGATTGGGCGCTTCGCGGAAAGGCGACCGCAAAACGGCTCCGAAACGATGGCTCCTGGCAAGCCCTTCTAGACGCGCGCTCGAGAAATATTCAGGACGGTGAAACGAAGGGCTTAATGATTGGGCCCGCAGTTTCAAACTTGCTGGCCGAAATCGTCCTTCAGAAGGTTGATGAGACTCTGCTATCCCACGGCCACGTCTTCACCAGATACGTTGATGACTACACCGCCTACTGCCTTGACCGATCCGACGCCGAGCGGTTCGTCGTCGACTTGCATCGAGCGCTTGGGGAATACCGCCTCGACATCAACACTAAGAAGACACAAATTTATGACCTACATCTCGGCGACCATGAAGATTGGATTTCAATAATCTATTCAGCTTTGCCCGACGAACCAGCTCCAGCCAAAGTGTCAAGATACCTCCGACGATGCGAATCTCTCGCGGCAGAGTTTAGGTCGAAGTCCGTCTTAAAACTGGCGGTGAAGCTACTAGCCGGCCTTCACGAGGACGAAAATGCGCCAGTCTCGACACTCGAAATCGACGAACTAGTTCGCCTGTGCCAATATCATCCGCACCTGGCACCATTCTTGGCGCGGCAGATGGGGCTGGCGATGCCAACACTTTCCACCGACGATGCAGACCGTTTCGAACAGAGACTCACCGAGCAACTGGATAGCGCCGCAGATCGCGATGAAACCGACGTTGCGCTTTGGCTGATTCATATCATCCGAAGCGTACTTGTACGCTCAATTTCAGATACAACCTGCAGCAAATTATTAAGCATGAACGATGACCTAGTCTCTGTAGCATTGGTCAATTACTGTACCGAGCATCAACCTGCAGTGGTATCTCAGGTGAAGAACTGGGACTACGTATGCCCATCCGATTACGAGCGTCACTGGCTGGTCAGGTACGAACTCTGGCGCGTAAATTTGTTGAGCGATTCCGACATATCGAACCAAGAGAAGACATGGATGAGTATACTGAGGCGCCGTAACGTCTATTTTTCCAAGATATCCAATTGAGCACTGGATGAGTCGGGCCCCACCGTGCAGCGCTCCCCTGTAGAGGCCCATAATCTCCCGACTTCCTGGGAGGCCCGGTTCGCGGGCCAAGCTCTAGTGTGAATCGGTTCGTGCCGCTGCTATTGCTAACTGGATCCGGGCTTTGTGGACGTGGTGCCGGCCCGGTGCCGCTCAACGGCCTCATTGCCGATCGCGGGGGCGGTCTCGCGTTTAGCTCCTCCATCCGAGTGTTGATTCCGGTCCGTATGGGCTCCATCCACCGAGGTGCGGTTTGAGGTCTTCCGGCTTAGGGTCAGGGATCGGCGGCATCGTCAACGCTCCCGTCAGTGGATCAGTGGCATCACGATGTTGCTGTACCCAAGCGATCCACTGGTGTGCGTCATGGTGCTCCTCAACGGGAAGTGTCTGCGCGCGGGCGCGCATTGCCGCCAAGTACATATCCAGTTCCTGGGCCCAGCGCCAGCGGTCCAACTGTTCGGTTAGAACGTGCGCGCGGAGGTGCTCGGCGTAGCGCTGGCGGGCAACGTCCATCGCCTGTTCCCACCGCTGTCGCTTCTCACGCTCTTGTCGTTCGCGTTCGAGCCGCCGGGCTTCAGCGTGGGCAGTACGAAGTTCGATTTCCTACAGGATCTGCGCGACGTCGGTCAACGAGCCATCCCGATCCGTCCAGGTTCCCTGGCGAACCGCAGGACCGCCGCCCACCTCGACTTTTAAGAGCCCGGCAGGAACGTAGTCGTACTTCGGATACGGGGTCCAGGAGTACTTCTCGGCCTGCCGCAGCTCTGCCGAGGTGGGCTGGTGCTCGACCCTCTTGGTGGGTTCGGTCACCGAGACCGTGAAGGTGTGGCCCGAGACTGTGATGTCCAGGTCATGTGGTGGCCTCTGCTGGGTGTGGTTGCCATAGCGGTCCCGACTGACCGCGGCGGCCACTTCGAAGCCGCGAGCCGCGCATGCCGTGGCGATCGCGTGAAGAATCCGGTGACCGCGTTGACGCAATGGCGAATTCCGCTTCCCCGTTGCGTCGGCGCGGACCTGGGTCAGTGCGGAGTCGAACTTGCTTACCCGCTCTGGCACTGGGATCGGTTCGAGCGCGACTGTCATCCACTCCGGCGGGTCGGTCAAGACGATCGTGGCTTCACCCCACCGCGCCCCGCGCTCAACTACGAGAATCTTGCCGGCCGGCACCTTGTTGAACCGGATCGCGCTCTTGACCAGAGCCTCGTAGCTCGGGCCCTTGTCGGCCGTGCGCACGACCTCGAGCCGGCCGCCGGCGGCCACGACGTCAGCGATCGACTGTTCCACAGGCTGCAGCTTCTTGTTGGTGACCGTGGCCCGAGGGGGCCGCGGCGAATCGGCAGTTCTTGACCTTGCCGAAGGCTCTGGTTGTGGTCTGCTCGACGGTGCGGCGCCACGCTTTCGCTTGGTCCAGTGCCCGTCCGGGTAGCTGCCGTGTGTCAGGTAGTGATGGCCAGCGTCAGTGAGTGTCGCCGACCATGTGCCACCCTTGGTCGAGATCTCGAGCAGTCGCCTCCATTGGAGGGCTTTCGCGCTGGTCTTGTGTGTTCCGCCGTCTGGCATCACCCCGTCGGGGAAGCCGTCTGCGACCCACTTCAACACGGCGAGCTGGGTGGGGTTGATGGGATCCGAGTGCGCCACGCTCTCAGTGTCTGACCTCGCGGGCTACCGGACGCTGGATTGAGTCAACTCGCGTGGACCATTGGTTTACTGGGCCCAGCGTGAGGCGGTGTGCGCAGCTAGCGTCTCGGCCAGCTCTGCTAGCTGCTCGTTTTCGACCCACTGCCGCGGGGACTGGTTGTCCAGATCGGGGTGCGGGGTGCATATCCAGAGCAGAGCGGTCCACTCATCGGCGCTCTTGACCAGCACCCTCCAGAGGGCCAGGAGCTCGGGGCGGACCGAGTTTTTGGTGAGCTGCCATGTCGGACATACCCACGCACCGTCTTCCAGTTGGGCGCCCAGTACTTCCCCTGCCTCAAGCTGGCGCATGGTCTCGGCCAGAGAGATGCCCAGGACTTCGGCCATTGAAGCGGGGGTGTAGAACGGCCCGATCTTCGATTCCAGCGCACCGTCACGGCCGATGTCCCCCGAGTCATCGGGCGCCTGCCGCGTGTCCATGAGTGCCATTGTCACCTCGAGCAAGGTGCCGTGCAGCCGGATGGCGTTCCCGACGATCTCGGGGTCGGTCTGGGACTGGCTTCTGGCATCGCTCTGGATCCTTCGGCGGATCCGACCAAGCAAGGTAGTTGAGGGCCCTCGTTCGTCGATACGGCTGTCCGCATCTTCACTGGCCGCAAGACATTCAGTACGGGAGAATCAGGCTCGTGACGTCTGTCGTAGCCGTCTGGTGTCATCCGTTGACAGGCGGCCATGGTCTCAGCCCACAGCCCGAGGGTTGATCTCAGGTCGTGGTTGGCCCGACGGGCCGAGAAAGAGGCCACCCATGCAGCTCCAGACAACCAGCGACCCACTAGGGTGTGTCTCCCAATC
>NZ_KB714640.1:2183-4388 GCF_000349585.1 Dietzia sp. UCD-THP | reverse complement strand
CAAGGCCCGCGCCCGCATCGAGTCGGGGGAGGGGCCATCGGCGATCGCCCGCGATCTCGGAATCGGACGCTCCACGCTGTACCGGGCGCTCCAACATCAACTGACAACCACGTCGAATTAGGTGGTCCATCCCCCTGCCTGCATCGTCCCCTCCGCGTGGACCGGCCACTGTGGTACGGTGCGTATAACAGTTAAACAGATAGTTTGACGGTGTTTTGGGGAGGGTGTTGTGGCGACGATAGCGTTTCGTGTGGACGATGCCATGCGCTCCGAGCTGGAGGAGCTCGCGCAGAGTCGGGGCGTGAGCCTGTCCGACCTGGTGCGATCCACCTTGGAAGGGCTGATCCTTCGAGATGATCCCCGGGGGCGGTGGACAGAGACTGCGCCGCGCACCCTGACGACCTACGAGCGGCAGATGCTCGCCATGCAGCACCGCATCCTCGCCCACGTGATGCCACCCACGCATGAAGAGGCCCCCACCGAAGACTGCGCCCATGTGGAGGGGGACCCCGACTATCAGCGCCAACGCGCCCAGATACTGGAAGGCGGGTACGTCACCGAATACAGCGACGTGTTCATCAGTACCCACCCCGAACTGACGGCCGACGAGTGCACCTTCGTGATGGATCTACTCGACATGTTTCGCACCATCACCGTCAGCATCCAGCGTCTTCGGGGCGCCGGGCAGAGCATCGGTGACGAAACGGAACGGTTGCTGCAGTTTGACGGCTTTGATTACCAGGTCAAGGCCGAAACGCGACTCCTTGACTACGTCCGGCATCTCGTCAGCGAGACCCGCTGGTCCGAAGTGCTCCCCGTGCTGGGTCCTGATCACGACTACGGCAACTCCCACGGTCCGAGGCTGGAGCTTTACCAGCGGATTCTTGGCGAGTACCAGCTCATCCGCCACGAGCAAAAGCCGCGTCTCGAGCTGTCTGACTACCTACTCACAGCTGACCAGCTGCAGCGTCTGGCTGACGCCGGAACTCATCCCTCACGCAGGTCCGACCACCAGTCGGGTGGCACGGCGGGATCGCCTTCAACGGTCGAAGGCTGACGGAGCATGGACCCGCGCAATAGAGGGGATCTCGAACGGTTAACGGCCCGCTACCGAAGCCTGCCTGGTCGAGAGCGGGTGGCGTTCGTGGACGAGGCGTACCGACTCCCCAACGATTGTCGCCCAGGCGAAAAGCCCTTCTACGCCCTGGCCGCGGTGCTGCTGACGATCGACGATCACGTGGATATCCGCGCGGACCTGCATCGCATCGTCGGCGGCAACTGGTGGCATACCGTCGACGCACAGCAGACCCAAGACGGACTCCCGAAGATCGAAGAGCTGACGGACTACCTCGCTGACTATCGCGACCCGTGCGTCCTGGCCGTCTGCCATACCCCAGGTCCGGACGACCAGGCCATCGGTATGCGTGCGGTGAGCCTGTCCGCTCTACTCGCCGCACTAGACTCCCAGGCTCCACGCCCAGGCGCCGGCGAGGGCCACCAACGCGTCGTCCCCGCGCAGGCCAAGATGATCGTCCTAGAGCGACAGAACAGACATCAAGACACCGACCGCGACTTGCACACCATTAGGCAGGCGCGCCAGAGCGGCGCTATCAGCCGACACTTTCCAGTGATGCATGTGTCCCCATCGATCGAGAACCTGCTCTGGCTACCCGACCTGGTCAGTCACACTTATCGTAGGTACATCACCCACGACGAAGATCTCGTCACTCGCCTCGACGGGCAAACGGTGACGCTTGAACTGCCCGCAAATAAGAGCGACCCCCTGGGTGCCGCAGCATATGTCCAGGGGGTAAGCCGACTGTTCCAGTAGGAAGGGTCGGTCTCTGCTCGCCTTTATGATCCCGCACCTCTGCCACGAATGCAACCATGCGGGCCCCAGGCGTCTGCCGTGGCCGTCCTCAGCGCATGGCCCCGGCCTAGTGGGCATGGCACGGACCGCGACCGATCTCCGTTCCGCCAGCGTCGCGCGAGACCCTGATGCGCGCACTTCTTTTGCACTGCACCTCTGCGCCACAGCTGCATGGGCCACCAGTGGAGTGCGAGCTGCCGAGTCCCAGGCACGGGACACACGGGGCAGTTGTCGCGGTAGGGGATCGTCAAACGCGACACAGCTTGCCTTTGCTTTGGAGAGGCGTCGCTCTCGATCTCGATTGCCCGTGAGGGGGTCCGGATGCTCCTCAGGTG
>NZ_KB714640.1:166-1902 GCF_000349585.1 Dietzia sp. UCD-THP | reverse complement strand
CCGGACGGTGGGGGTTTCCCGGGGGAAAGATCGAGTTCGGCGAGACGATTGACCAGGCTGCGATTCGTGAGTTAGCCGAGGAGACCGCGATCACGGCCGAAGCGATGTGCATCGTCACGTCGGTCGACGCATTCGGCTTCGATGAACGTGGTGTTGTGACCAGTCATTTCGTTCTAATCGCGGTGCTGTGCCGCTGGCTTTCAGGATCTCTACTTGCCGGTGATGACGCGTTAGAGGCGCGCTGGTACGGACTCGACGAGGTCGACGAGACGCAGCTGGACTTGAGCAAGGACGTCGCCGAGGTTGCTGAACTTGCCGCCAGGATCTACGGGAATGAGAGCGGCACGTGATGCTCACCAACATGACAACCCTGTCTGGAACGGACGCAGCCTGAGCGCCAGGCCCGGCCGATCCTTGCGCGAACCACAATCCGGGCCATCGTGCTGGGGCCTAGGCGCATGGCTGTTGAGAATTGCCCCATGAGACTAGGTACGCTGGCGTTCGACACGGGGTGCCCGCCAGGGCTGAGATCACACCCGAAGAACCTGATCGAGTTCGGACTCGCGGAGGAATGTCGACGCTAAGCACTGCGTTGCAGTCGCTTTGGGACAATTTTGCGCGTTCGCTCCTCGTGCGGTTCAGGGATACCGGAAACGAGGCTGGGACTGATGATCGCAAATGTTCTATCGATTGCCGGAACGGACCCGAGTGGTGGCGCGGGTATTCAGGCGGACCTGAAGACGTTTTCTGCTCTCGGCGTTTACGGCATGAGTGCGATCACCGCGGTGGTCGCCCAGAACACGCAGGGCGTGCGGAGATTCGTTGCGCTCGAGCCGGCCTTCGTCGCGGATCAGCTCGCCGCGGTGTTCGACGATGTGCGTGTCGATGCGGTCAAGATCGGTATGGTCGCCAACGCTGGGATCGCTTTGAGTATCGCTGGAGCATTGGATGCGCATCCGCGTTGTCCCGTAGTGCTTGATCCGGTGATGGTCGCCAAGAGTGGCGACTATCTGCTCGCCCCGGACGCCGTCTCCGCGGTCCGTGACTTATTGGTCCCGCGAGCGACGATTCTCACCCCCAATCTCCCTGAGGCTGCGGTCCTGACCGGGGCTTCCGATGCGATCGCAGATGTCGACCAGATGCGTGAGCTTTTGCCGGCCCTGCGTACGCTCGGAGCGCCCTGGGTGCTCCTCAAAGGCGGGCATCTGCCAGGAGGAACGAGCGTGGACATCCTCACCGGCGCGACCACGGTGGAGCTATCCGCGGCCCGTGTGGACACCAACAGTGACCACGGCACCGGTTGCACCTTATCTGCCGCTATCGCCGCGCTAGTACCGCATAACGACGTCGTCACGAGCGTGCGCCTTGCTAAGGACTACCTCACAGGGTCCCTTCAGCACGCCGACGAGCTCGATGTCGGTTCCGGCCACGGACCCGTGCACCACTTCCACGCGCTGTGGAGTGCACCGGCTATGCGCGGCGAGCGCAGATAGGGTCTTTTCTACTTGTCATAAGGCCCGGTTATCGGTGCCGGCACGAGTGGCGCTTCGGCTTCGGCTTTCAGCAGGTGCGTGGGAACTGTTGGACCCCTCTATGGCATTGCATGGCGATAGGAACTCTCGCCCGCAGTGTGTTCTGAAGCCTCGCGCCGAGGGTTGCCCGAGACCCGCAGCCCAAGGGAATGGTCAACCGCTTTGTCAACTGAGGCGGCGGGCCAGCTCCGTGATGTCCGTGAC
>NZ_KB714640.1:0-160 GCF_000349585.1 Dietzia sp. UCD-THP | reverse complement strand
CCGTGACCTCGAGGTCCGGGCTGGTGAAATGCTTCGGGTACATGCCGTGGGTGCGGTTGATCCATGCCGTTCGCATACCGATCCGGTGGGCGCCGTCGATGTCCCAGGGATGGACGGCCACGAGCATGGCGTCCGAGGGGGCAACGGCACACTGCTCGAG
>NZ_AOSR01000185.1:0-2063 GCF_000349585.1 Dietzia sp. UCD-THP | reverse complement strand
ATCTACAACTCGGCATCGTTGACTTGTCATAACGTAAGTTATCGGCACCGCTATAACAGCTGGTGACCGGGCCTTTTGCGCGCCCGGTAACCGTGATACAATTTTGTGGTGAAGGCGGTGATCTACGCGTCCGCGCGCCGACACGGGATCGAGGACGCTGAGATCAGGGCGGTACCAGGCGCGCAGTTGGTGCGGTTGGTCGGAGACTTGGACGGGGGGCCTCTGACGGAAGTCGTTGCTGACCAAGTGGACGGAGACGAGCTGCATGTGTTCCATGCAATGTTGCTTACGTCCGCAGTAGCTCGTGAAGTGTTTGAGGTCACCGGCGAGCAGATCGACTTATCCAGTGGTGTCAGCCGCCGACAGCGATTGAAACGGGAGGAATAATGAGCGAGACACAGACCGTACGGCTTACTACAGCAGTCTCGCCGACGCCGTCGAAGCTGGCGACTACGAAGTGATCGAGCCCTCTGTCGAGGTACGTTCTGACTATCGTAATGGCCGACCTCCCAAGGGGGATCCGGCAATGGCGACTCGCCCCTTAGCTGTTCGGCTCACCGAAAGCGATCGACGCCGGTTAGTGGACTATTCCGACCGATCGGGATTGCCTATGAGCACGGTAATCCGGACTGCAGTCAACGAGTACCTAAACCGACAACCTGGAGGACGAATGAAGAAGAAGGCCAACGTTCACACAGTGCGGCACGGGGATGGTTGGGCCAACCGAAGTGAAGGGGCGTCTCGAGTGTCGAAGAAGTTCGACACTCAGGCAGCCGCGGCCGAAGCGGCACGTCAGACGGCAAAGGCGCGGGGAGTCGAGCACCTCGTTCACGGGCAAGACGGGCAGATCCGGGAACGCAACTCCTACGGCAACGACCCCTACCCTCCCAAGGGATAGGGCGATCGCTCAACGCAGTCGGCGCGCCCAGATCGGACTGCTGGTTGTGAGCGTAGAAATGAAAGCCTCCACCGTGCGTCAGCGACTACTGGGCGCTTATGTCGCGGTAGAGGAGCGTCAAATGAGACAGCAACTGCCAGGGTGTTAGGGCACCCTTCGGATAGCAGGGTTGTGATGGTGTCGGACCGGGCTTACTGGCGAGGCCGCATGAGGGGTACGGCTATGTGAATCGCTCGCCGTTCACCTATCCCTGAGGTCGGTCACCGTCGCTAGATCGACATATTCCGCAGGGCGGCGCAGGCACTAACCGTCAGATTGAGACAGTGGACTCCAGCGCCTCTCATTCCCTGACACCATCCAGTGCGAGGACATATCACTGAGAAACTCGTCGCCGAATCGGATCGCCGCATAGGTCTGAAAAACTACGGAGCAGTGTGTACGCATGAGGTTGGGTTCGCCACAGATTCTCTGGGTGCCACTGCACGCCGAGTAAAATATCGTCCGACTCTGTTGACTCGATAGCTTCGACTACGCCGTCGGCGGCTTGAGCGCTTACCCGGAGACCGCGTCCGATGAGGGCGATCGCCTGATGGTGTGCGCTGTTGACCTCGACGGCGCTACTGACCCTAAGGAAGCGCGACAACAGGGAGTTTGCCGCGACCTCGACGGTGTGCAGCGCTGTGTGTAGGGCTTCCTCCGGCCCTTGGTGATTCAGCGCCGTCTCGATATCTCGTCGTACGTCCTGGGTCAGCGTGCCTCCGCGGATCACGTTGATCATCTGGGCGCCTCGACAGATGCCGAGGACCGGGATTCCCTTCTGCAACGCATGACGCACGAGACAGGCTTCGTTAGCGTCGCGCTGCGGGTTCACCCCTTGCAACGTGGAGTCGCAGGGGTCACCGCCATAAAGCAACGGTGAGACGTCGCCGCCGCCGCCGAGGATAAGACCATCAGCCTCGGCAAGAATCTGTTGAATCGGTATCGACTCAACGGAGGTATCAATCGATACCGGGACGATCCCGGCCTGGTGTAGCCCGCGGTACATATCCGCCCAGAGGCCATAATCGGCGAACTCACGACTCGAGATGGCGAGCACAATGAGTGGACTCTGTGACAGGGATCAGCCCTCCGTTTGAATGGACATCAATCTTCGGGGCGGCGGCGC
>NZ_AOSR01000184.1:0-2946 GCF_000349585.1 Dietzia sp. UCD-THP | reverse complement strand
GTGATCGGGTTGTCGAGGGAGAGGACGGAGTTCAGTAGCGCTTCGGCTGTGGTCAGTGCGCTTTCGACAGTGCGCAGTTCTGGGCGGGGTTGATGCAGGGTGCCCACGAATTTCTTGTAGCCGGCCGGCCACTCGTCACTGGGAAGAATCAGGCGGGGCGGGAGAGTCAGCGCGCGGATGCGGGACTGTTGCTCCAGTGCGGTGCGTAGTTTTTCCGCGTCCACTTCGAGTTCGAGAGCGATTAGACCGATGTCGTAGAGGTCGCGGTACCGGGTGGAGCCACGTGTGCCGTGGATCTCGTACATGGCGCAGGTTTTGTCGGCGAGTTGGTTCTCTATCGGGTAGGACAGCACGGTGAAGTGCTGGCGGGCGAACGGGACCTCGAGAGGGTCGGTGCGGGTGACCGACAGTGATTCAGTGACGGTGGGGGCCTCGAGGTCTCCAGAGACGTCGATGTTGAACCGGGAGAACTCGGTGGTACCGAACCGGACGATGACGGTCAGTTGAATGTTCTCGATGGTCCCGCTGACTGATTCCTTCCGTGGGTTGCGCACTTCGAAGGTATACGGGCCAACTTGCATCCGGTGCATGGCGGAGATGAGGGCGTCGGCAGCGTCGCGATGGCCGGTGGGGGAGGTTTGCCGGTACAGGTCGAGGTCCTGGGTGTGGCGTGCTCCGGGGATGAGGCAGTAGAGGTTGGTGCCGCCTTTGAGGACCCATACCGGGTCGGTATCCATCAGCTCTGCGAGGAAGACTTCGCGGAAGAACTGGCTGTAGACGGTGTTCGGGGTCAGCTTCTGCTGTGTGGCGAATTGGCGTAATCCGGCAGTGATTTGAGGATGGGTGGTCCGCGGCTTGGGGTTAGGCATCGTCGTCCTGATCGTCGTCCTGGTCGCGGCGGTCTTCAGTGTCGCGGGTCTTGTCTCGCACTTCCCGAAGCCAATCGGTGCCACCGGTACCGGTAGTGGGCAGCACGTCACTAAACGTCTGGGCGGTAGTTCTAGCTTGGGCTTCCAGTTGTTCTCGGAGCGCCGGTGGGAGCATCGTGTGTTGATCTATTGCTGCTAACGCGGGTAGTTGCACCTGGGTGATTGTTGCCGGTAGCTGAAGGTTAGGGACCGCGCTGGCGAAGATCTCGCGGAGCTGTTGCTGGATTGGCGCCATTGCCTGCTGCATCATGCGGGCGAGGTGGTCATCGTCAGCATGATGGCTCGGGAAGAGCTCCTCCAGTCGTGCGCGCATTGCCGAGTCAGTGTTGCGGGCAGTCCCGAAGTGCTCCGCTACTGGTGCGAGGGCATCTGCTAGGGCATCTTTGGTGGCTAGACGCTGCGACAGCGCATCGCCAAGCATGTCGATGAGATGACCCGGTTCATGTCCGGCTCGGGCCAGGTCAAGCACGGTTCTGCCCACGCTGGTGACCGGCAGTCCATCCATGTCGATGACCTCATCCGGGGACAGTGCCGCGGTGATGAACCGAACGCCGGGCTGGCGTGTCTGTCGCCGGCCGGGCGTGGTGAAGATGATCGCCTCGCTGGGAAGGTCACCGATGCCATGCAGTTGTGCAGCGGTCTCGTGGGAGACGACTGCGTCCAGGCCGTCGCTGTTCCTGCGCTCAGCGGCCAGGGCATGCGGTTTCAAGGCCAGCCATTGCGCCCGCACCTCGAGCACAGTCGTCACTGGGGTCGAGGTGCTCGCATAGACCCCATGACGCACCCGCAGAAGTACCCCACGGTCCACGAGCCGGCTCAGCAGGACAGCGCTGACACCGAGCTCCTTGGCCTGGGCAGCGGTGAGCAGGCCCCACTGTTGGGCCGCGAGATCTGAGACGGTCTCTGTCGCTTCCCCCAGCTTCATGCTGCAATTATTACACATACAGATAGTTTTGCAGTCGTATCGGGGTTTTTAGCTGCAACAGTATCCCTGATAGATACTTTTGGAGCGAATCGGTGGGCGTGCCGCGGCGTCGTCCTGGTCGGCGCCGCGGTCAACGAGTTTGCGTGCTTCGTGGAATTCGAGCTCGTCGAGGATGGCGTTCGACCATAGGGGGCGATAGAGGTTCTCGGCTGCGAGTGAGAGCAGGGCATCTCGTTGCAGGCTCGGCCACAGCACGCAGGTGTCGAGAACGGCTACAAACATGGGCTGATTGTGTCAGCTGGCTGTGTCAGCTGGCTTTCTTCGCCACCTTGCGACGTGCGGCGACTGCTTTACGGGCCTGGCGCAGCTGCTCCCGGATGACCGCTGGGTCGTCTTCGGTGTCGATGGCCACGGACGTCGCCGCGATTGCGTCATACTGCCGTGTCCGACGAGCCTCCCGATAGGCAAGCACATCGTCGAGCAGCAGCCGATGCCGATTGCCGACCCGCTCGGCAGCGATCTGTTCGTCGTTGATCAACCGGACGATCGTTGGCCGACTTGCGCCGAGCAGGTCGGCGGCCTGCTGCGTCGTGAGGGTCATGCTCTGCGGCGCCACGGTGACAGCTCGGCCCTGCGACATTGCCTCAACTACCCGCTTGAGGACCTGGTGAAGGTTTGCGGGCAGTTCGATTCGATCGTGCTCGTCGACCCCGACCAGGGCGTATGACGGTTGGGCACTAGTTCCCGCGGAGCGTTCATGGGCCTGCAGGAAACTCAGCACCGGCGCAAGCTGCTCAGCGTGCTCGGGTAGGAACGTCTCAGATGCGAGCGTCTGGGATTGCGTTGCCATGCCGAAACACCTCTCTATGCGAACAGGGCGAAATAGCTTTCGATACGTTCGAATATGCCAGGTCGTGCCGAAAAAATCCACCACGGCCGCTGAGGCCCTGGAGGGTCGGCACGGCGAGGGTGCCGCGTGGGGTGATACGTGCGGGTTGCTGCAACGTGCCAGAGGCCTCCTGCATCAGATGCAGGTTTCCGCAGTGTGGGCGTCGTCGCGCACCCTGCTGCCTAGTTGGCGGCTGCGTACGC
>NZ_AOSR01000183.1:0-3483 GCF_000349585.1 Dietzia sp. UCD-THP | reverse complement strand
TGAATTCGGCTTAACTCGGATTATGCCGAGGTTTTCGTTAACCCGAAGAGTTCCCGTCGTGCCTGGTCAGTCGCTACTTGCTGAGGATTCTTCGGCTTAACGACTCTGTTCATCGCAGGCTGTAGAGCGCTTGGAGCGTCTCGTCGGTGAGGCGGTCTGCGGCGGGTGGGTCGGTCGTGGGGGTGGCGGTGTTGATCGCTTCGCGCATCATGTTCAGTGTCGCGAACGCGTAGAAGGCCTGGGTTGTGGAGGCGTGCTCGTGGCCGAGGAGCCTCATGATGATCGGCAGGGGGATTCCGCGCTGGTAGAGCTCCATCGCTTTGGTCTTGCGCAGCAGGTGGCAGTGCAGGTTGGTCGGCATCGTGGCACAGCCTTGCTCACGTGCGGTGCGGCCGGCGTTCTTGACGACGGTGGCCACGGTGTCGGTGGAGAGCCGGGTGGGCTGTCCGTGGTGGAGACTGTAGAACAGTGGCCGCGGCGCTGCGTGCTGTGCGGAGCTTGGATGGAACTCGGTGAGATACACGCGCAGGTGAGCGATGGTGTGCTCGGCGAGCGGCACCACTCGGGTCTTGTTGCGTTTGCCGGTCAGCGTCACGTGCGCGGGCGCGGTGAGGCAGAGATTTGAGCATGTCAGGGCGGTGATCTCCCCGACTCGGGCTGCGGTGTCGTAGAGCAGGATGAGCAGCATCCGGTTCCGGCGGGACTTGCTGGTAGTGCCGGTATGAGCGGCCAGGAGCGCTCGCACCTCGTCGTCTGTGAGGTAGGCGATCGGCACCTTGGGTGGGGCCGGGGCCTTCAACGTGGTGGCGGCTTGGTGCAGTGCCACGAGGGTGATGTCCTCGGCGGCGGCGTAGGCAAGGAACGCCTTGAGGGCGCTGAGCCGCAGCGTGATCGTCTTCGGCGCGTACTCGCGTTCGGTGTGCATCCAGGCCAGCCATGCTTTCAGATGGTCGCGGCCGAAGTGGTCGAAGGTGACTTCAGAGCGGTCGAGGTTCTCGGTGGTGGTCAGGAAGGTCACGAAGCATTCCAGGCTGATCCGGTAGGCCTCGACTGTCTTGGGTGAGAGTCCACGCACGGTGGGCATGTAGACGTGCAGGAAGTCTCGGGCCAGGGCGAAGAAGTTGACGGCATCGGTTTGCGGGTCGCGTTTCATTCGAATCCGACCTCCGGCAGCAGGGACTGGCCTTCCTGGGCGATATCGGCGTAGGAGTTCATGAAGTCCGGCGAGGTGTGAACGTAGTAGTACGTCGAATCGAACGTCGCGTGCCCCATGTAGCGGGCGAGATAGGGCAACATCGCGGTAACATCGGTGCCACCTGCCATCCAGCGTTCGAGGTTGGCGTAGGCAAAGTGATGCCGGAAGTCATACGGGCGGGCCCGCTTGCCGTGTTCCGGTGCGGGTAGCCCGGCAGCGTCCCAGATCCGGTGGAAGATCACGCCCACCGAGGCCGGGGCGACCGGTGTGCCGGCGGCCGAGACGAAGAAATTCTCCCGGTGGGGGAATCGGGTTCGGGACTGCTGGTCACACTCCGTCAGTACGGCCGTGACTTCGTCGGTGATCGGCAGTCTGCGACTGCGTCGGCCTTTGGAGCCCACGATGTCGAGGCGGCCGCCTGCGAGATCGACCTGACTCACTGCAAGAGCGCGCACCTCGCCGGTGCGCAGGCCACATGAGTGCATGAGGGTGAAGAACGCGCCGGCTTGCCACGCCCACGGCGATTGGGCGCAGATCCCGGCCGCGGCGGTGAAGAACCGATCGATCTCCTCTTGCGCCAGCAGGTAGGGCTGCGTCCGGATGAACGGCGCTTTCCACTGGTCAGAGAGCACATAGGCGTCCGGGTCCACGTGCAGGGCCAGCCAGCGGCCGAAATCGCGGATGTAGGACATCCACGACCGGTGAACCGAAGAGCGTGCCAGCTCCTCGGTCACCCACCCTTCAATGGCCGCCCGGTCGAAGACCCGAAGATCGTGCCTGGTGGCGTAGGAGTCGAACCGCCTCAAGTACACGATCCGGGACTGACCGTAGAAGCCCATCTGCGACTTGAACTCCAGATACTGCTCGAGAGGGGCAGCGAACGCGCTGGTGAACCTGACGGCGCTCATGACAGTGCTCCCGCTGGGACGGGCAGCACGCACTCGAGCAGTCGCTGCTCATCGATGCTCAGATAGGTGTTGGTCGACTCCTGACTTGAGTGACCAAGCACCGCGGCGATCGTCGGCAACGGCACCGCCGCATGCAGCAGCCGGGACGCGGCGCTATGACGCAACATGCGTGTTCCGGCTTGCTCCTCGATGATTCCGGCCTTGGCGAACACCTCAGCGGTGATCCGGTAGATGGAGGCGTGATCGGCCAACCGGGTGTACGGAGCCCGGCTGCGCAGAAACACGTGATCATCGCCGGAATCGGGACGGTCCTCGAGCACGTACTCGGCCAGCCTGCCCGCCAGCACGCCCGGCATCGGCAGCAGCACCGGATTGCGCGTCTTCTGCTGCACCAGCGAGATCACCTGGGACCGCCAGTCGATATCGGCCAGCCGCAATGCGACGATGTCGCAGGCCCGCAGTCCGGTGGTCAGCGCCAGCAACGTGATCGCCGCGTCCCGGGCACCCACAGTGGCAGGTGAGGCGCACGCGGTGACCAGTCGCTGTGTGTCCTGATCGGTCAGGACCGCAGGGATCGTGTGCTGGCGCCGGGCCCCGACCAGCGTGAGCGCGTCGACGAGATCGGTACGAGAACAGAACTTGAGAAACGGTCGAAAGTTCGACACCAGCCACACCAGCGACGACTGTGCCCACCGATCCAGCAGCGAGCCAAAAAACCCGGTGACCGTGCCCGGGCCGGCATCATCGAGAACATAGATCCCGTGGTCTTCCAGGTACACGAGATAGCCACGCGCAACCCGCCCGTACGCGTACCGAGTCGCCGCAGCCAGCCCGCGATCGGCCATATCGGCCTCCCACGCGGCATTGAGTGCGGTGAACTCGCTCGTGGTCGGACGTCGTCCGCCACCCCCGCGCTTTCGTGTGGCCAAGTCCACGGCCCCGGAGTCGAGGTACGAGTCGAACACCGCGACCAGCCGCGAGTACGCGAACCGACGCTGGGAACTGAATCGTCCCGTCCGAGGACTGGTCGTCAACGCCGCAAACTGCGCACCGAGCTCGGTCGTGTACGTCCCGCCACGAGCGGCGACGAAGGCATCCAGGAGCCTGATCGTCTTCTGGTACTGATCGATGGTCGAATCCTTGTAGCCGGCCACCCGCAACGCCGCGACGACGACCTGACCCAGATGAACAACAGTCGTATCCATGTCCGCTTCCCTTCCGATAGACGGATGGATACAGACCGACACTAGCCACGACCGACAGAGACGTTAAGCCGAAGAATCCTCAGCAAGTAGCGACTGACCAGGCACGACGGGAACTCTTCGGGTTAACGAAAACCTCGGCATAATCCGTGTTAAGCTGAATTCGGCTTAACTCGGA
>NZ_KB714639.1:2176-2447 GCF_000349585.1 Dietzia sp. UCD-THP | reverse complement strand
CGCGAAACCGCCAACCTCGATCGACACCCACACGGGCGCGACCAGCACCACGACGGCACTGAAGCCGGCCATCACCGATCCGATCAATAGCCGGCCGCAGCGCCACCTCCACCACAGCAACGCACTGGCGACGTAGAACACCACCAGCGGCACTGCCCACGAAAGCCAATAGCCCACCGTCGGGCCAGGCACTCCGGGCGCCCGGTCTTGTACCGGCAATGGCGAGAGTTCCGGAACCTCGAACACGTCTCGGAAAGTCTGGACCGCCCAG
>NZ_KB714639.1:0-2057 GCF_000349585.1 Dietzia sp. UCD-THP | reverse complement strand
CGGAAAGTCTGGACCGCCCAGGTGATCGTGTACCAGCCGATCACGAGGCCCGCGAACACACCTACCGCAGGCAGCAGAGAAACGTACACCGCACGGAGGACGCTCTCGCTCGTACTGCCAGCTGCCGACGAGCCCGAATCTCCGCTGACCATTCGGTAACCATAGGTCCCCGCATGCGCTGGAACCTGCCGCTCGCAGATCCGATGCGGCCTGGCCCCAGAAGGACACGGGTCGCAAGCGCGCGGACCGAGCCTAGAACACGGCGACGAGAGGGGCCCGCAGGACGCCCAGCACAGCGGCTCTCAACCACTACTGTGGGGCCGGTGATGGCACGGCGCATCGAGATCGCGTTGGATCCCGCAATGCTCGACGCGTTGCTCGGATCCCCGTACTTCCATGCCGGCTTCCGGGCCTTCGCCGACCCTCAAGCTGCATCGTTGTACCGCCTGCCCTCAACACCTCCGCTGCGAGAGGGCGACACCATCGCGTGGCCCGCTCGAGGCACCCGTGCCCGCCGACTACGTGACAAACCGCCCTCGCTGAGACCATTCGGCGCCTGGCGTTTGTACTTCCGCGACAGGCGACGGCCCCGCCGACCGCGCCCGTACGCCGTGACCTCCCGCAGCCCCATGCAACTGGAGCTGTGCAGTCCGCGCGGGGCGACCGTGAAGCTCCGCGTCGAACCATCAGACACCATCCACAACGCGGTAGTCCTGATCGAGTCGAACCTTCCCACCCGCATGACTCGACTGCTACTGGCCTACCTCGAGGCCGAAGGACGGGACTGGCAACACTTCCTCTGCAGCGGTCTCCGGCCCCTCACGCTGGATCCACACCTGGCATGGGTCCAACAGCTTCGACACCTAGGCCGTGCACCTTCGCCCCTGGCCCGAAGTGCGGCCGAGCTCGCAGGGTTCGACACTGTGCTACTGATCCGGCACCCCGCCCGCACAGACGACCGGGACATCACCTGGACAGAGGTCGCTCATACGAACGGCGTGGCGATCTCGCCTACATCAATGTGGTGGGATCTGGCCGTCACCGACGGGAGCACCCCGCCGCAGGATCCCTACGATGCCCACGATGACCGGTTCGGGACACCGACCGACGGAGCAGAGGGACTCGCCGAAATCACGCCACTTTTCGAGGTGCTCGCCGGCCACACCTCGACCCCCGAAGTGACGTTCGGCGCCATCTTCGACACCTCAAGCCTTGCCTGGCACACCTATGGGCCAGGCCCCGACTACTCAGTGGCCTACTACACTACCGACCCGGGCTCTGCCGTCCACCCGACGCTCACGATAGTCTCTGCCTCCCAGATCTGTTCACCGCTCGTGGACCTCGGACGCACGATGCACGTCGTTCAAACCGCAGTCACCGAGATACCTGCCCTAGCGAAACTGGCCGAAGGCCGCGCCCACGGCATCGATGCCCTCTGGCCCGACAGCCAGGAATGGCTCCTACTCACCGACATCGACTGGCCCTACTCGATACTCGCCTGCAACCAGGCCACCGCCAAGGCTGTCCGCACAGCCCAAAACATTGAAGCTGTCGAGCTCACCTGACCGCACCACTCCCCCACCGAGACGCACCACCACACGTCATTGAGCCCCACACCCCAGCGGGACTCGTGCCAGAAGTAGGAATTCCAACCCTGCGACACAGCGAGAACACCACCAGCCCCTCCGTCTCACACGGGTGTACTCGACAAACCACATTGCTGCTAAGGAGTACTGGGGAGATCTACGAGCGCCGCCAGCGGTCAGTGGCGAGGATCAACCGGCTCTCCGAAAAAACAGAGACTGACAAGCCCCTCTGGCAACCGACGCGTCTCCGGTCCGCGCAGTCTGGCGACCAGGCGTCAGCCGAGCAGCCCCTCGGCCGCGATCCGCCAGCCCTCGACCGGCGGCGTCAGCACGTTCTCGCCGAGCACCTGCACCAGCACGGTCGAGGCCCCTGCGTCCAGGTGCTCCTGCACCCGCGCCGGCGTCGCCTCGACCCCGCGGGTGACCATCGCGTGCTTGAGCCGATCGCTGCCCCCGCGCACGTAGTCCGAC
>NZ_KB714638.1:456-2384 GCF_000349585.1 Dietzia sp. UCD-THP | reverse complement strand
AACTGCCGATTCGCCGCGGCCACCTCGGGCCAAGGTCATTAACAAGAAGCTGCGGCCTGTGGATCAATTGAACGCTGACGTCGTGCCCGCTGGCGGCCGGCTCGAGGTCCTGCGCACGGACTGCAAGAGCCCGAGTTACGAAGCGCTGGTCGAGAGCGCGATCCGTTTCAACAAATTACCGGCCGGCACGATCCCGCAATTGAACCCCAGGCGCGATTGGGTGAAGCGACGATCGTCTTGGCCGACCTGCCGGCTTACAGCGCCTTATTGCGAGTGGATCTGCGGTGATATTCGGTCCAGCAGTCTTAACGCTCGAGGTCGCAAGACTTCCGGCGGTGAACGAGCGCTGGGAGCTTGCAAGGGTACAGTTAGCAGATCAACGCAGTGACAGAAGGACAGTGCAGATTGTCTCCCAACTCAGTTTCGAGTGCTCATCAGGGGATCGTTCAAGATCCGGAGGTAGATCGACGAAAGCCCAGAATAGGTTTTGAAAAGGTTTGGAATTCACTAAAACGCCACGGCCCAACGGTAATGTTGGGTGCGTCGCCATTACTGATGGCCATCCCTAGCTTCTTCGAATTTTCGTCGCGAACAACGTGGACCATCCTCGCCTGGTCGATGACGTTCAGCGGGGCCAAGGTGACTATTTTCGTGGTCGCCGCCGCTTTTCTGGTGATTGGCGGGGTACTGACAGCGCGCTCTAATAAATCTCAGGAAAAATGGCAAAATAAGTACGAGAAGAAAAAAGATGAGCTCGAAAAGGTGATCGCCGATCGAGAAGATTCGGAGAATACAATAAAGGAGATGGTCGTAACTATCTCGAATATGTACGCCAGCCTTCTCCGGCAGCTGGCTCGGGAATGTAGATTTCCCGAACCCTATAGGTTCAGCCTGTACGACTCGGCGGACTTGGATAGTTTCAAATTGTATAGTCGGTATGCTTCGGACCCAACTAGGTCCGGACTAACGGCTGACGAGCTAACCAAACCAAAGAATAAAGGATGCCTCGGCGAGGCGTGGTCCACTGGAAGGTCTTCCCAAGTATTCTCGGGGCATAGAACAAGCTATAAGAAAGAACATCGCGACTTGGGGTACTTGGATGACGAAACTGAGAAGTTCACCATGCGGCCCCGCGTAGTCTTCGCCATAAGGTTCCCCCAAGGGCTCCAGGACGAGTACGATGGGGTTCTAGTTGTCGAACTGCAAGATCCTTTGTCGCGAGCTGATCTGGACACCCTAATGGGGCAGGTCGACTTATCCGCGACTTGGGGTAATATAACAAGCGCGTACAAGAGTTTGCCGACAGCGATTGAACGCAGCACGAGCCCTTCGGAGAGGGGGTTCTGAAGATGTTGGCTAACGAAGGCGATCGCAAAATCGAACTGATGCTCGCTTACCTGTGTGAAAAGTACCCGCATAAGCATGAGCTCTCGAAAGCGCGAATTACTAAGATGCTGTATCTTTCTGATTGGCGCGCCAGTATTACTAAAGGGCGCCAATTGACTTCAATCTCCTGGAAGTTTAATCACTACGGCCCTTATGTGGAAGACGCCATTGACATTGCCGATCGGTCAGATCTCTTAAAAATCGAAGAGACTGCAAACATGTACGGGCAGCCGAAGACGTTGTTTTCGCGGACTGGCAAGGTCGCCGACTTCACGATGCTGTCAGGCGACGAGCGTCGCATTTTAGACCATGTGATTAAATCCACACGAGATTTATACTGGAACGACTTCATTTCACTCGTGTACAAGACCTACCCAATAGTGAGCAGCGAACGGGGCACAGCTCTTGATCTGCCTTCGCTTGCAAAGGAATACGCTGAAAGCTGAGCGCTAGCGCCTGCGGAAGCAAGTGGGGCGCGCGGCCCTTCGGTGCGTTATAAACGATAGTCCGCTGTCTCGCGTTCGACCTCGTTGCGGCCGGTC
>NZ_KB714638.1:0-289 GCF_000349585.1 Dietzia sp. UCD-THP | reverse complement strand
CTCGTTGCGGCCGGTCCACCTACGGGTGGTCTCCGGGTCGAGTAGTTCGGCCTTGTGTAGCCAGATCGTGGACTCCAGGAGTGCGTTACCCAGGGCGTCGCCAACGCCACCGATCGAGCTCCGATTCTCGGCGTCGCGCAGCGCAACGGTAAGCGCCAGAGAACCGTCCTGCGTGCCGGCATCTGATCGGTGGACGAGTCGGGTCTAGGTGAAGTGGAACGAGCCCCGGCGCCTGTTGCGGATCGCCTGCGCGAGCGGGGACAGGAACAGATTGGAGCGTCTGGTCCTC
>NZ_AOSR01000178.1:0-1701 GCF_000349585.1 Dietzia sp. UCD-THP | reverse complement strand
ATACCGGGACGATCCCGGCCTGGTGTAGCCCGCGGTACATATCCGCCCAGAGGCCATAATCGGCGAACTCACGACTCGAGATGGCGAGCACAATGAGTGGACTCTGTGACAGGGATCAGCCCTCCGTTTGAATGGACATCAATCTTCGGGGCGGCGGCGCGTTCACGGAGTGACGAGACTCAGTAGTAAACTAGGCTGCTTGCGCGCTCTTCGCCGCTGACGCGCAGGTGGTCCTGCTCCCATTCGGCGCGTTTGGCCGCGCTGTAGTCCTGCATAAATCCGCTGCCGAACACCTCATGAGCCAACGCGTCCTGGTCCATCGCCTCGACCGCCTCCATGAGGGTTTTGGGCAGATCGGCAATGTCCGCGCGCTCCGCTGCGACTCCGAGCATTTCGGGACCAGGGTCGATACGTTGCTCGATGCCCTCTAGGCCGGCCGCAAGAATAAAAGCGTTCGCCATGTACACATTGGCAGTGGCGTCGGGATTGCGGAGCTCGATTGCAGGTCGGTTCTCGGGACGGCGAATCATGCACGACCTGTTGTTTGGTCCGTGGGCAATCTTGATCGGGGCCCAGGACTCCGAGCCGTCCATGAGTCGCGGTGTGAGTCGCTTGTAGGAGTTGACCAGGGGATTAGTCATTGCGGTCAGGGCGCGCGCGTGCTTCAAAATGCCGCCGATGAAGTAGTCGCACTCCGGTGTCCAACTCCACTCGCCGCGGATGGCTGAGCCGGTACGCAGGACGCTGGTTCCTGGTTTGTCGAGGAACTCCAGTCCCATGTTGATGTGGGCGCCTGAACCCCAGTCGGCAGAGAAGGGTTTAGGCATAAAGGTAACGGCTAGCCCGTGCTTCTTAGCCACCTGGTGCAATCCCAGCTTAAACAGCGTGAGGCTGTCGGCCATCTCGAGTAGTTCTTTATGGTGGAAGTCGATCTCGAATTGGTTCTTCCCGCCCTCAGCGCCCATTGCGAAGGGCTTCAAGCCGATGCCGCGCATCATCTCCAGCGCGTCGTCAAGGAAGTCGGACACGTCGTAGAGCGTCTCCACGTCATAACCGGAGGTCGGCTTCATGTCGCCGGTGACTGCTAGGAGACCGAGGCCGTCCTCTGTCACATCCCCTGGCCGGTACACATAGAACTCGGGCTCGACCCCCAGGGTGGGCGTGAAACCAAGGTCAGTAGCCTTGGCAATCTGTCGCTTTAGGATTGACCGGGGACACAGTTCGAACGCGGCTCCGCTGTCGGACCATAGGTCGGCGGCCATCCAGGCGAATCGGTTGTCCCAGGGCAGAACAGTGAGACTGTTCAGATCGGGCACTGTGGTCGCTTCGTCCTCAATCGGGCTCATTGCCCCGATGCCATTGATGCCCCGCGGGGTATAGCGGGCGAAGCCGGCCATGAGCTTCGGGAGGTACTCCACCGGATGACTTTTGGCGCGGGACCTGCCCATGATGTCGATCCAGGCGGCGGTCACATAACGAACTCCCTGGTCGGCCAGTTGTTTGACGACTTCTTCGTGCTGAGTGTCGATCGACTTTACGGTATCCATGGTGCTGACTTCATCCTCTCGTGAGATGAGTGGGGGGTAGCGGGACGGTGCTTCCGGCCCGGGATCGTGAACGCCCTGAGCGGGAGGTCACTCGTGGTTTTCGTATACGTCAGTCCGGGGAAGAAGGGCGTAGGCGGCGGGGCTGGGGGAGGGC
>NZ_AOSR01000177.1:0-1126 GCF_000349585.1 Dietzia sp. UCD-THP | reverse complement strand
AAGGGCGGCGTCGGCAAGACCACCACCGCCCTCATGCTCGCCCACACCGCCGTCGCAGGCGGCAAGCGCGTCCTAGTCATCGACCACGACGCCCAAGGGGGAGTAGCCCTCCGCATCCTCGGAAACCGCGACCCCGACGGACACACCCTCGCCGACATCTACGCCCGCACCCCAGGCGTCACCCTCGCCGGCGCCACCCACACCACCCGCCGCCCCGGCCTGGACATCGTCCCCTCCGGCCGCGGCAAACTCGCCGCAGCCCTGCAGGCGCTCGGGGGAGTGGCCCCCGGAAAAGTCCTACACAAAGCCCTCGACACCGTCCGCGACAACTACGACCTCGTCATCATCGACTGCGACCGCGGCCTGTCCCTGGGAACCATCAACGCCCTCTACTCAGCCGACCGGGTCCTCCTGGTCACCGAACCCGAAAACGACTCCTTCAACGGCATCAGCGACACCGGCGAACTCGTCGACGAGATCAACGAAGACCTCCGCCCCAGCCGGCCCCTGCCCGACCCCGACATCCTCATCAACCTGCGCGACACCACCCGCACCGCCACCCACGGCCGCGTCGCCACCGAGATCCGCGACTGGGCCACCCAATCCGGCTACACCGTCCACCCCCACGACATCCCACGCCGCGCCTTCATCGCCGAAGCCGCCGCCAACGGTCAAGGACTCGACGAGCTCCGCGACATCGCCGCCGTCACCGTCCGCGACAGCTTCCACGAGCTGCTCACCACCCTGACCGCCGAAAGGACCTGAACCCATGGCCGCCACACCGCCCGTCCGCAAGCGCAAGACCACCGACAGCCTCGTCGCCCAAGCCGCAGCAGGGGAGGGCACCCCACGGCCGGCCGACGCCCCCGAATACCGCAACTGGAACATGCGCCTGCCAGCCGACCTGGTCGAACGCATCTGGGGCACCTGCGAAGCCCTCGACAAGGACGAGGACCTGCCCAGCGCCGTCGCCTTCACCGTCCGCGCCTTCGAGGAGCTGCTCGACCGCCTCGACGCCGAATACAACGACGGCAAGCCCTACCACTCCGACACCAGCCCCTTCCGCGCCGGCGGCCGCACCACCTACAAGAGGTAGACCCATGCACATCGTCACCATCACCACGAC
>NZ_AOSR01000176.1:0-321 GCF_000349585.1 Dietzia sp. UCD-THP | reverse complement strand
CATCGTCACCATCACCACGACTACACCCACCGGCGAACTCCTCCACCAGGACACCCTGACCACCACCGGCAGCCACGCCGAAGCCCTCGACCTCGCCGCACACCACGCCGCAGCCACCACCATCGACGTCCACGCCGACGACCCCTACAAACACCACGCCCACCTCATCGCCCTGGGCGACGAACCCCACGCCGTCATCGCACCCCGCATCACCCCAACCGGACGCACTGACCTCCTCGCCACCCTCCGAGCCACCACCACCCTCACCCACTAGAACCACTGTCTGCCCGGCCGCCGCGGGTCGACTGGGGCCAGCTCCCG
>NZ_AOSR01000175.1:0-769 GCF_000349585.1 Dietzia sp. UCD-THP | reverse complement strand
TCCCCGGAGAGGCCGCCTGACACACCCTGATCGGGCCCTCGGGCCCGATCAGGGTGCCTGGCCAGCCGAGACCGACCGGGAAGGCGCGCAGAACGCACAATATCGGCACTGTCTCCAGTGCCGGAGAAGTAACGCTACATCGGCAGCCAGTAAGTGACTGCGGAGCGACTCGCCCGGGAGAAGGCAAGATGTCAGCTACCCTCCACGTGCAGGCCTGATTGTCCGGGGCCTGGGCTAGGGTCGATGCGTTTACGGATATGGAGGGGAACGTAGACATTGCCTGACGTAAAAGTTCCCCTGCATCGACAAGCCGAACTTCATGCCGCTCAATTCCTGACGCGGCTCGGTTATACCGGCGTCACTGCTACCGCTAGTGCCCGGGACGGCGGTATCGACATTCTCGGCGACACCGTTGTTGCCCAGGTCAAGTGGCATAGCGAACCCGTGGGTACGCCGAGCTTGCAGGCATTCGTTGGAGCCGTCCACGGACACACCAAGAGCGACAGAGTCTACTTTTCTCAAGCCGGTTACACCGCCGGAGCAATCGAGTACGGACGCACTCTCAAAATAAAGCTCCTGCAGTTCGCCTTAATTCCCGAAACAGGATGGATCGCCGCAGTCGGATCTGATCTCCCCACGCTATCAAGGCAGCCAATCCGCGGCCACGACACTCCCTCTGGAGCCGCTGCAGCCCACCGGAATTCAAAACCGACGATCGTGCGATGGGAAAAATTTTCAGCGACTCAGCCAGTCCCGGACAGCTTTGTCC
>NZ_AOSR01000017.1:0-22968 GCF_000349585.1 Dietzia sp. UCD-THP | reverse complement strand
ACAACCTCCGTGGTCAGTACATCTAGGCCCCCGGAGGGAAACTAGCCCGCTCCGTGGCCCTCCGGGACGCGCTCGGACGGGTTCTCGATCGGCCCCGGGGCGGTACCGTCACCGAACGGGCGGCCACCCAACTCCTCGCGGTGGTGCGGGGTGAGCAGGCCGGACAGGTCGGGCCCCTTGGGCACGATGCCGGTGGGGTTCACGTCCCGGTGAACGTTGTAGTAGTGCTCCTTGATCTGGGGGAAGTCGCAGGTGTCGCCGAAACCGGGCGTCTGGAACAAGTCGCGGAGGTACCCCCACAGGGCTGGCATCTCGGTGATCTTGTTGCGGTTGGCCTTGAAGTGACCGTGGTAGACGGCGTCGAAACGCACGAGCGTGGTGAATAGTCGGATGTCCGCGACGGTGATCGTGTCACCGGCGAGGTACCGACGGGTGGTCAACCGCTCCTCGAGCCGGTCCAGCGAGGCCCAGAGCTCGTCGTAGGCCTGTTCGTAGGCGCCCTGCTCGGCCGCGAAACCGCTGCGGTACACGCCGTTGTTCACGGTCGGGTAGATCCACGAGTCCAGTTCGTCGATCTCGTCGCGGTGCTCGTCGGGGTACAGGTCCGGGGCGCCGTCACGGTGGAAGGCCGACCATTCCGTGAGCAGATCGAAGTTGAGCTTCTGGTACGCGTTGGTCACCACCGACCTGGTGGGCAGGTCGACGAGGGCCGGGACCGTGATGCCGCGCGGGTAGTCGGGGATCCGGTTGAAGTAGGCCTCCTGGAGCCGGTGCATGCCCGTGACCGGGTCCTTGCCGTCGGGGTCGAGGTCGAAGACCCAGGAGTTGACGTCGTGGGTCGGTCCGGCCAGTCCCATGGAGATGGCGCCCTCCAGGCCCATCAGACGGCGGACGATGATCGAGCGGCTGGCCCAGGGACAGGCCCTGGCCGCCATCAGGCGGTACCGGCCGGCCTCGACGGGCCACCGCATCTCGCCGATCTTCTCGCCCACCGGGTCCGATCCCGCCGGGAGATCCGCCACGACCCGATCGTTGATGTAGGTGGCGTCGCGGACGAACTCACCGTCGGTCGAGGCGTTCCTGGCTGCGATGAACTCGGTGTCGTCTGCCATGGGGTCTCCTACGGTCGTCGTCGCGGCAAGTGATTGATGCATCACCAACGTACCTGGTGTCAGAATCACGCGCCACCGGAGCCGGTGTGCCACGCTGGCCGCATGGACTCCGCGCACGTCGACGACGTTCCCACCCGCTACGCCGAGTTCGCCGAGTTCGAGGTTCGCGGCCGCACCCCGGTCTACCTGGCGTGGGCCCGGGGGATCGCCGAGGACCCCGCGACGTCCGAGCTCATCGGGAGCCTGCCCCGGATCAAGCGACAACCCGCACTGGTCTTCGCCTCCGCCCGGCACGCCGGCGCGCCCGAGACCGAGGACTACCCGGTGTTCCGGGAGTTCGTCCACGACCACTGGACGCAGATCGAACGGATCGCCCTCACCCACTCCACGCAGACCAACGAGGCCAAGCGGTGCGCGGTCCTCCTGCCGTTCCTCTCCCTGCTCCCGGGCCCGCTCTCGCTCGTGGAGATGGGAGCCTCCGCCGGCCTGTGCCTCTACCCGGACCGGTACGCCTACCGGTACACGCTCGACGGCGGCTCCACCCACGAGCTGCGACCGGCGGGATCGGATACGGCCGCCCCGGCCGCCGGCACACCGGTCCTCGACTGCGCCCTGCGCGACGGCGTCCCCCGCCCGCGGTCCCTGCCCGTCGTCGTCCACCGTGGCGGGGTCGACCTGGCCCCGATCGACCCCGCCCACGCGGACTCGCGGGCGTGGCTGCGCAGCCTGATCTGGCCCGGACAGCAGTCCGAGCGTGTCCCCCGCCTGGACGCCGCGCTCGACATCGCCGCCGCCGACCCGCCTCGGATCATCACGGGGGACCTGGTGGAGAAGCTGGAGGACTCCGTGGCGGCGTGCTCCGCGGGGTCCACGCCGGTGGTGTTCCACACCGCGGTGCTCGGGTACCTCGAGCCCCCGGCCCGCGCCGAGTTCGTCCGCCGGGTCACCGATCTCTGCCGGGGCGCGGGCGCGGTGTGGATCTCCGTGGAGGGGGTGACCCTCCTACCCGACGTCGCCGAGCAGGTCCCGGAACCGATCCGGCGCCACAAGGGCATCTTCGTCGTCGCCGTCAACGGGCGACCCCTGGCCACCGCGCACGGCCACGGCGACTGGGTCCGCGCGCTCGACATGCCCTGAAGGCCGGATCGGGGCGGGGCTGGTCGGATCGGGGCTGGTCGGATCGGCCGATTCAGTCGAACGGCCACCCGCGGCGCATCGACTGGTCGGACCCCGGCTCGATGAGGTACTCGGTTCCGAACGTCGCGGTGTAGACGTTCTCCGGCAGGGCCAGCATCATGCCGATGTCGCTGGTCTGGCTGGCGTGGCACTCCATGGCGCGACGCTTGAGCTCCACGACGTCCGCGGGCAGGTCGATCGCCCACGCGATCTCCGACTGCGGGACCCCGACCGGCAGCCCGTCGTCCCCGGTGAGGATCATCCGGCGCAGTTCCTCCACGTCCATGCCGCCGGACGCGAACGCCGCCAGGAACTCCGCCGCCTCGGGGCTGTCGAGCATCTCGAGCTGGGCGTCCTGATTGGTCGTGGCCTCCAGCAATCGCGGTCGACGGGCCGCCACCCCCACCGCGCGTCGGGCGATCCGGTGGACGGCCAGGTGATCGGGGTGCCCGTAGTTCCCGTGGTGGTCATACCCCACGAGGACGTCGGCGTCTTCTCTGTCGAGGATCCGGGCGAGACGGCCGGCGGCGTGGTCGGTGTCGGCGCTGTGCAGGCACAACGGGTCGTCGTTCTGCGCCCATCCGGTCATGCCCGAGTCCCGGTACCCGAGCCAGTCGATCCGGGCGACGCCCAGGACGTCCGCGGCGGCCCGGGCCTCCCCGCGCCGGTGCTCCACCAGGTCGCCGTCGGGCCCGAGGTGGTCGGGTCGCTGGCCGTGGTCGCCGTCGGTGGCGAAGACCGTGACGACGCGGTGGCCACCGCGCGAGGCGAGCGCCATCATCCCGGCGGTCTGCGAGGTCTCGTCGTCGGGGTGGGCGTGGAGGAACACGATCGTGGACACCCGACCAGTGTGCCCTCCCGCCCGGCCAGGTGTGCGCCCGGAATGGACCGAACCCGACGCGCACCCCCTCTCGCCGCGTGCGGACCGGGCGCGCAAGCCGAAGAGGACGCGCAAGCCCGGCGGGCGAGGGCCGAGAGGCAGGGGGCGAGGGGCCGGGGCCGAGGGGCAGGGCCCGGAACGCGCGACTCCCCGGTCGGTGCCGCTCGTGGTGAGCGACCCCGGCCGGGGAGTGCGGTGCTGCCTTACTTCTCCCGGACGACCGTTCCGTCGTCCTGCAAGCGCAACAGCGGGTAGATGCCGTTCTCGTCGTGGTTCTCGTCGCCGACGACCGGGGGGTTGAAGACGCAGAGCATCTGCATCTCCTCCTCCACGATCACCTGGTGCTTCTCGTGACCGTCCAGCAGGTACATCGACCCCGCCTCGAGCGGGTACTCCTCGCCGTTGGTGAGGTCACGCAACGTGCCCTTGCCCCGGGTCAGCCAGACCGCCTCGATGTGGTTGGCGTAGTGGAAGTCGTTGGTCGTGCCGGCGGCGATGGTGGTCTCGTGGAACGAGAACCCCACCCGGTCGTCGGCAAGGACGATGCGCTTGGACTCCCAGTTGCCGTTGTTGCCCTTGATGTGGCGCTCGGTGTCGGTGATGCCTGCGGTCGTGCGAACGATCATGTGGTGCCTCCTCGGGGAAGGTGGATGGTCTGGACGCGCTCAGACGTACTGCTGCGCCAGGACGTGGTCGACGGCCTCGTAACAGATTTCGATGCCGCGGTCACGCTCCTCATCGGTCAGGGTGAGCGGCGCGAGGAACTTGACCACCTCGTCGCTCGGGCCGGCGGTCTCGACGAGCAGATGGTTGTCGAAGCACCGGGCCATGACCTGGCCGGCGAGCTCCGGGTTCTCGAGGAACGCGATGCCGAACGCCATACCGCGGCCACGCAGTTCGAGCTTGCCCTCGTACTTGTAGACCAGCGGGGAGAAGCGCTCGCGCAGGATCCGGCCGTTCTCGAGCGTGCGGTTCTGCAGTGTGTCGTCCGACCAGTATTTGCGCAGCGCGACGTCGGCGGTGATGAAGGCCATGTTGTTGCCGCGGAACGTGCCGTTGTGCTCGCCGGGGGTCCACTCGTCGAGGTCGCGACGGAACAAGGTCAGGGCGAGCGGCAGCCCGTACCCGCCGATGGACTTCGAGAGGCAGACGATGTCCGGCTTGATCCCCGCGAACTCGAACGAGAAGAACTCGCCGGTGCGGCCGCACCCCATCTGGACGTCGTCCACGATGAGCAGGATGTCGTGGCGGACGCAGAGCTCGTTGAGCGCCTGCAGCCACTCGGCGCGGGCGGCGTTGATGCCGCCCTCACCCTGGACGCACTCGACGATCACGGCCGCGGGGCGGTTCATGCCCGAGCCGGAGTCGACCAGGACGCGCTCCATCCACTGGAAGTCCTCGGTGACGCCCCCGAAGTAGTTGTCGTACGGCATCGGCGTGGCGTGGACCAGTGGGATGCCGGCGCCCGCGCGCTTCATCGAGTTGCCGGTCACCGACAACGAGCCGAGGGTCATGCCGTGGAACGAGTTGGTGAAGTTGATGACGGCCTCACGCCCGGTGACCTTGCGGGCCAGCTTGAGTGCCGACTCCACCGCGTTGGTCCCGGTCGGCCCGGGGAACATCACCTTGTAGTCGAGTCCACGCGGTTCGAGGATCGTCGAGGAGAAGGTCTCGAGGAACGCACGCTTGGCGACCGTGTACTTGTCGAGCGAATGCGTGACGCCGTCGCGCTGGATGTACTCCAGGAGAGCGGCCTTCATGTCGTCGTCGTTGTGGCCGTAGTTCAGCGCACCGGCTCCACCGAAGAAGTCGAGGTACTCATCCCCGTCGACGGTCGTGAGCGTCGTGCCCTTGGCGGTGTCGAAGACCACCGGCCAGTTCCGGGAGTAGCTGCGGACCTCGGACTCGCGGTCCGAGAAGATCTCCGTGTTCGTGCTCGTGTCGTGCGTGGACTCGGTCATGGTCTTCTGATCACTCCAAAGGGAAAGATGCGGGCGACGGTGGCGGGCCGGACGGCCCGTGCGCCCTCGTCTAGGAAATCGTGTAGAGGTCTTCTCGCTCGTGACCCTCTCCGAGCAGCTCCGAGCTCAGGTAGTCCTCGCTGGACAGCGTCATGCCGCGGTCCCGCGCGACCGCGCCGAACGTGCGCTGGGACGCCTCGTTGTCCGGGCTGATGGTGGTGCGCAGTCGGACGACACCGCGCTCGGCCAGCCGGTCCATCAGGCTGTGGAGCAACCGCGCGGCCAGACCCTTGCCTCGCTGGTCCGCGTCGACTCCCACCTGCCAGACAAAGATCGTGTCCGGCTCCGAGGGCCGCAGGAAGCCGGTGACGAAGCCGACCACGCGGCCTTCCACCTCGACGACCACCGAACTCTCGGAGAACTCCGCTCCCCACAGCACGTACGCATAGGAGGAGTTCAGGTCGAGGACTCCGCTGTCGCGGGCGATCTCCCACATGCGATTACCATCGGCCGCGGTGGGCGGACGGAACATCGCGTCGGACGAATCAGGGTTACGGGGTGCTTCTCGTTCTCCTGGGTTCATATGTGTGTCCCAGCGTAGTGACGGCAACCGGTTGCTGCATCTCGGTTCGCCGGATCGTTACCTGATTGGCAGGCGAGTCCGCAGGTGATCAGCCCGCAGTGATGTCGGTCACCCGGTATCGGCACCTCGGGGGGTCAGCACTCTTCCGTCGCGGCCCCGCGCCTGGGAGAATATTTTCATGGACGAGAACCCGATCACAGAATTCGACGAGGGCCGTTCGCTCGAGCTCTTGGCGACAGAGTCCCTCGGCCGTCTGGTCACCGTCACAGGCGGGCGGGCCGACATCTACCCCGTCAACTACGCGTTGTCCACGGAGGGCAAGCTCTTCTTCCGCACCGCCGAGGGGAGCAAGCTCGCCGGCCTCACCATCCACCCCGACGTGGTCTTCCAGGTCGACCACATCGAGGACCGGGAGGCGTGGTCGGTGGTCGTCCGGGGCGAAGCCCGGCGACTGGACGGTTTCGACGAAATCAACCGCGCCGAGGAACTCGACCTCAAGCCGTGGATCCCCACGCTCAAGTACAACTTCGTGGAGATCACGCCCGAGCACATCTCCGGCCGCGGTTTCACCTTCGGCGAGGAGCCGGAGCGCTACGTCGGTTAGCCGAAACCGCCGAGCCACGGGGCACGCCCGGCCGCGGGACCCGCCTAATCGGAAGGTGCGGCCCCCGGGTCGTCCAGTTCCGCCCACAGGCGCCTGACGCGAGCGTCGATGTCATCGCGGATCAGCGCCATCCGTTCCGGACCGTCGATCCCCCGCTCACTGGGCTCGTCGGTCTCCCAGACCTCGATGTCCGCGCGCATCCCGTCGACCGGATCGAGGCGGGCGGCCGTCCCGAGCACGACGACGCGGTCGGCGCGGCGCAAGAAGTCGTCGTCCACCGGCTCGGCGACGGCGCCCGACATGTCGGCACCGACCTCTGCGAGCGAGGCCACCGACTCGGCGTTGGGGGGCTTGCCCACGGCGGGTTGCGTGCCGGCCGAGTGGATCTCGACGGCGTCCCCCGCGACGCGGCGCAGCAGCGCCTCCGCCATCTGGGACTTGCCGCGGTTTGACTTGCAGACGAACAGGACGGCGGGTCGAGGAGTCTGCCGATCGGTCACCGGGGGCCCTCTCCTGAGTTGCGGACAGTGCTGGACGGCGCCTGGCGCAGCGCGGCCGGCACCGTGGGGTCGTCCTTGAACAGGCGCTTACCGGCCCAGAGACTCACGTAGACCAGCCCGATCAGGACCGGGACCTCGATCAGCGGCCCGACCACGCCCGCGAGTGCCTGGCCGGAGGCCACGCCCCAGGTCCCGATACTCACGGCGATCGCCAGCTCGAAGTTGTTGCCCGCGGCGGTGAACGCGACCGCGGTGGACTTGGCGTAGTTCAGGCCCGACGCCCGTGCCGCGAGCAGGCTCCCACCGAACATCAGCACGAAGTACGCGAGCAGGGGCAGGGCGATCCGCGCGACGTCGAGCGGGTTGGCCATGATCGCGTCGCCCTGGAATGCGAAGAGCACGACGATGGTGAACAGCAGCCCGTAGAGCGCCCAGGGGCCGATCTTGGGGAGGAACGTCTCCTCGTACCACTCGCGACCCTTGACCTTCTCCCCGTAGTACCTGGTGAGGAACCCGGCGACGAGGGGTATGCCGAGGAAGACCAGCACACTCAGCGCGATCGCCCACACCGAGAACTGCGCTGTGGTGGTCTCCAGGCCCAGCCATCCGGGGAGTACGTGGAGATAGAACCACCCGAGGCCGGCGAACGCGATGACCTGGAACACCGAGTTGAGCGCCACGAGCACCGCCGCGGCCTCCCGGTCCCCGCAGGCGAGGTCGTTCCAGATGAACACCATGGCGATACACCGGGCCAGTCCGACGATGATGAGTCCCGTGCGGTACTCGGGCAGGTCGGGGAGCATCAGCCAGGCCAGTGTGAACATCAGCGCGGGTCCGACCAGCCAGTTGAGCGCGAGCGAGAGGACGAGAAGCCTCCGGTCCCCCGTGACCCGGTGCGTCTCGTCGTAGCGGACCTTCGCCAGGACGGGGTACATCATGACGAGCAGCCCAATCGCGATGGGCAGGGAGACGTCGGCCACCTTCACGGTGTCGAGCGCCTCGGCGATGCCGGGGACGAAGCGTCCGAGCAGCAACCCCGCCGCCATGGCAACGAGGATCCAGAGGGCGAGATAGCGGTCGAGGAAGGACAGTCTGGCGGCGACGTTCTCGCCGGGATCGGCCGGGGCCGAGACCTGGGTGCTCATGCCGTCGACCCTATGGGATTCATCGATGGGGGTCAATGTGTTCTGTCCGGCTGCCACACTGGCCGGGTACCCTGCAGTCATGACCTCGCAGGAGCCCGGCACCGTTGCCGTCATGGACGCCTCGTGCTGCATCGCCGGCGCGAACGGCCCCCTCGGCCAGGCCGAGGCGGAGGCCGCGGCGGCCCGATTCAAGGCGCTCGCCGATCCCATGCGCTTGCGACTGCTGTCCCACATCGCGGCGGCGGAGTGCAACGACGTGTGCGTCTGCACGCTGACCGAGCCGCTCGGCATAACTCAACCCACGGTGAGCCACCACATGAAGAAGCTGGTCGAGGCGGGCCTGGTCACCCGGGAACAGCGGGGCCGCATGGCGCATTACAGCATCGTTCCGGAGGCGTTCGCGCAGATCCGCGACATCGTGGACGTCCGAGGCCTGCGGGTCCCCTGACGCTCAGGGCCGCTCAGGATGAGCCCACCCCTCCGTCCGCGCCATGTGATGCCGTGAGTCCCGAGGCGTCCGAGGGCGTCATGGCGACGATCTCCGGCAGGGCCCCGCGGACCCGGGCGTCGATGTCGTCCCGGATGGACCGCACGCGATCGAGATCCTGCCCGGCGGGATCTGAGACGTCCCAGTCCAGGTACCGCTTGCCCGGGTAGACGGCGCACGCGTCCCCGCAGCCCATGGAGATCACCACGTCGGCGGCCGCCACCACGTCGTCGGTGAGGGGCTTGGGGTACTCCTTGCCCAGGTCGAGACCCATCTCCGCCATCACCGCCGCGCAGTTCTCGTCGATCCCGGAGCCGGGCAGCGATCCGGCGGACCGCACGTGCACACGCCCCTCGGATCGGTGCGCCATGAGCGCGGCCGCCATCTGCGAGCGCCCGGAGTTCTGTACGCAGATGAAGAGCACTTCCGGGACGTCCTTGGCCACTGCGCCTTCGGCCTGGGCGAGCGCCTTGAGCCGGTCGGTGGCGAATCGCCGGGCGATGGACGGCAGGTGCGCCGTGACCCGGGCGGTGCGACGGAGCGAGGCGTACGACTCGAAGATCACGCGTTCGACGGTCTGCGGACTGAACACGCCCTCGTAGTGCCGGGCCAGCTCACGGGCGTCGCGCTGGAGTTGCGTCTGGGGCATGAGTAGCTCGGGCAGCGGTGCGTCGTGCACGGATCGGGACATGTCGGCCTCCCAGGTTTCATATCGACAGTCATCAATATAGACCGACATCTATGGAACGGGAACCTGATCCGCGCGCGCTCGGCCCCGGCGTCAGGCGTCGAGGCCCCTCAGTGCCCGGCGCCGAGATTCCCGGAGAGCCTGTCGAGCCGCTCCTTGCTCGCCCCGTCGAGTCCGATCACCGACAGCGTCTTGCCCTTGGCCGCGTATTTCTGCTGCACGGCGTCGAGCGTGGCGACGGTCGAGGCGTCCCAGACGTCGGCGTCGGTGAGATCGAGCACCACGTGCCCGGGGTCGCCGGAGTAGTCGAACCGGTACACGAGGTCGTTGCTCGAGGCCCAGAAGAGCTCGCCCGTGACCCGGTAGGTGCGGGTGTCGACCGCGCCGTCGTGGTCGGTGTCGAGCTCGGCCACCTTCTCGATGGTTGTCATGTGCGCGACTCTGCGCGCGAACATGATCATCGCCGTGACGACCCCCAGGATCACGCCGATCGCGAGGTTGTGGGTCCACACCGTCGCCGCCACGGTGACCACCATGACGAGCGTCTCCGACAGCGGCATCAGCCGCAGGGTGCGGGGATGGATCGAGTGCCAGTCCATGGTCCCCACCGAGACCATGATCATCACCGCGACCAGCGCGGCCATTGGGATCAGTCCGACGACATCGCCCAGGACGACGACGAGGATCAGCAGGAAGACGCCGGCGAGCAGCGTGGACAGCCGCGTCCGGGCGCCCGAGGCCTTGACGTTGATCATCGTCTGTCCGATCATCGCGCAGCCGCCCATCCCACCGAAGAGACCGGTGACGAGGTTGGCGACGCCCTGGCCCCAGCCCTCGCGGGTCTTGTCGGAGTGGGTCTCGGTGATGTCGTCGACCAGCTTGGCCGTCATCAGCGACTCCATGAGCCCCACGAGCGCCATGGCGAGCGCATAGGGGGCGATGATCTGCAGCGTCTCCAGCGTGAACGGCACGTCGGGGATCAGCCACGAGGGCAACGAACTGGGCAGCTCGCCCTGATCGTGCACGTCGGGGACCGACCATCCCACCCACACCACCACGATCGTCAGCGCCACGATCGCGACCAGCGGAGCGGGGATCGCGGCGGTGAGCCGGGGGAAGAACACCATGATGACCAGACCCGCGGCCACCAGCGGGTACACCAGCCACGGAACCCCCACCAGGTGCGGGATCTGCGCGGAGAAGATCAGGATCGCCAGCGCGTTGACGAACCCGACCATCACCGAGCGGGGGATGAACCGCATCAGTTTCGCGACCCCGAAGACGCTCAACAGGATCTGCATCACGCCGGCCAGGAGGACCGTGGCGATGAGGTAGTCCAGTCCGTATTCGAGCACCACCGGCGCCACGACGAGGGCGATCGCCCCCGTCGCCGCGGAGATCATCGCCGGGCGCCCGCCAGTGAAGGCGATCGTGACGGCCATGGTGAAGGAGGCGAAAAGACCCACCCGCGGGTCTACGCCCGCGAGAATGGAGAACGAGATCGCCTCCGGGATGAGCGCCAGGGCCACCACGAGGCCGGCGAGCACCTCGGTGCGCAGCCGCGCGGGGGAGGAGAACGCGGCGCGGAACGAGGGCAGCACGCCGGTCGGGAACTCGGTGCTCACGGATCACCTACAGTCAGCGTCAGGACTCTCACACCGCGTGAGAGTAGAAGCTACCGTAACGGGAGAGTTGTGGGCGGGCCAAGTCGCGGCGAACAGACCATGAAGATCGGTGAGGTCGCCGAGCGCACCGCGCTGTCGATCCGGAGCCTGCGGCACTACGACGAACTCGGACTGGCCAGCCCGTCCGCGCACTCCCCCGGCGGGTTCCGCCTCTACACGCCGGGGGACGTCGAGCGGATTCTGCTCATCCGCCGGATGAAGCCCCTGGGGTTCAGCCTCGAGCGGATCCGCGATTTCTGCCGGGCCCTGGACCATCGCGCCGACGACCCGGGGGGATCGGCCGCGCTGATCGCCGAGATCGAGGTCGAGGCCACCGAGCGGCTCGAGCGTCTGCGGACCCACCTGGGTTACGCCGAGGAGTTCGTCGACATCGTCGCGCGCCTCAAGGCCTGACCACCGGGCGCCTGATCACCGGGCGCCTGATCCCCGGGCGAGCGCAGCGGTCACGGCCGCCTTCGCCCACTGGCCGACGCCGATCAGGGTCGCCGACGCCGCACCACACCAGTCCCCGTAGCCGAGCAGGAACAGCCCGGGCACGTCCGGGACCGCCGGCCCCTCGGCCACCACCCGGCCGCCGACCCGCGGGAGACCCAGGCCGCGGAGGTGTCCGAGAGCGGGCCGGAACCCGGTGCACCAGATCACCGCGTCGACCCTCTCGCGGCGGCCGTCGTCCCACTCCACCCCGTCGGGATGGAACCGGGTGAACATCGGGGTGGCCGCCAACAGACCCGCGTCGCGGGCGGCGCGCACCGGTGGGACGACGACGATGTCGCCCAACTCGGCGACACCGCCGCCACTCCCGGACCGGACCGAGGCTGAGGCGACCCGGAACAGCTCCCGTCCGTCGACGTGGTCGGGCAGATAGCGCGGGGGCTCGGTGGTGCACCATGTCAGTTCGCCGTGACTCTCTTCGAGGTGCCCGGCGAGGTCGGCGGCGATCTGCGCGCCCGAGTTGGCCCCGCCCACCACCACGACTCGCCGACCGCCGAACGGCTCCGGACCCCGGTAGGCGGCGCTGTGGATCTGTTCGCCCCGGAATGCCGCGATGCCCGGACAGGTCGGCACGAACGGCCGCGACCACGTGCCGGTGGCGGTGATCACCGCGCGCGCTCGCCACCGGCGGCCATCGACGGCGTGGACGACGAACCCGTCCGGATCTCCGCGCTCGACCGCAGCGACCGGGACTCCGCGTCGGACGGGTAGCCCGTAGTACTCCTCGTACCCGCGCAGGTACTCCACCACATGGGACGCGTCGGGGTTGCCGCCGTCCGTCCGGGGCATCCGGCGACCCGGGAGGGACGAGTAGTCGGCGGGCGAGAACAGTCGCAGCGAGGGCCAGGTGTGCGGCCAGGCGCCCCCCGGCCCGTCGGACGCGTCGAGGATCTCGAAGTCCGCGCCGGCCCGGGTGAGGTGGAAGCCGGCAGCCAGGCCGGCCTGTCCGCCCCCGATCACCACGACGTCCGTCGAGCGAGCGTCGTTCACGGCAGCGTCACCCACCCTCCCTCGTTCCCCTCCTGCCAGCGCCCAGCCAGATCGCCCCTGATCAGACCGCGCCTGACCAGGCCGCGCCTGAGTAGACGCCGGTTCACGGAGTTGTCGCCCGGACGCTAGTGGACCGACTGCACCCCGAGGTCGGCAAGCAGACCCTCCACGAGGCGCTTGATCTCGTCCCTGATCGGCCTGACCGCGTCGACACCCTGACCTGCGGGGTCGTCGAGGGCCCAGTCCAGGTAGCGCTTGCCCGGGAAGGCCGGGCAGACGTCTCCGCAGCCCATGGTGATGCACACGTCACTCGACCGCACCGCCTCGGCGGTGAGCACCTTTGGCGTGGCCGCCGAGATGTCGATGCCGTCCTCGGCCATCGCCTCGGCGACGGCCGGGTTGATCGAATCCGCGGGTGCCGACCCGGCCGAGTGGACCTCTACCGCCCCACCGGACAGATGCGCGGTGTAGGCCGCGGCCATCTGCGAGCGGCCCGCGTTGTGGACGCAGACGAAGAGGACGGAAGGACGATCGGTCACAGTGACTCCCCTGGCAGAAAGCATCGACGACCATCGATAGTAGACGATCGACGTCCACGCGCGGCGGGTCACAGCGCTCGGCCGATGACCTCCTTCATGATCTCGTTGGTGCCGCCGTAGATTCGCATGACACGGGCGGCGGCGAACTTCTGCGCGATCGGGTACTCCATCATGTAGCCGTAGCCCCCGAACAGTTGCAGGCAGCGGTCCACCACGTCGTCGAGCATGTCGGTGGCCTGGAGCTTGGCCATCGACGCGGTCACGGCGTCCAGCTCCCCGGCGATCTCGCGGGAGATGCAGTGGTCGATGAAGGTGCGGGAGGCCATGACGGAGGTCTTGCACACCGCCAGTTCGAACCGCGTGTTCTGGAGATCCAGGATGGGCTTGCCGAACGCCTGCCGCTCGCGGACGTACTCGAGGGTCTCGACCACGGCGGCCTCGGCCATGGCGAGAGCGTCCACGGCGATCGCCAGGCGCTCGCGCGGGAGCTGGTTCATCAGCTGGTAGAAGCCCTGACCCTCCTCGCCGCCGAGCAGGTTGGCGGCGGGCACGCGCATGTCGTTGAAGAACAGCTCGGCGGTGTCCGCGCCGTGGCGGCCCATCTTCTCCAGCACGCGTCCACGCTCGAACCCGGGGGTCGAGGCCTCCACGGCGAACAGCGCCATGCCCTTGTGTCCGGCGTCGAGGTCGGTCTTGGCCACCACCACCACGAAGTCGGCGGAGCCGCCGTTGGAGATGAAGGTCTTGGAGCCGTTGATGACGTAGGTGTCACCGTCCCGCCTGGCGGTGGTGCGCACGCCCTGGAGGTCGGAGCCCGCGCCGGGCTCGGTCATGGCGATGGCGGAGATCCACTCACCGGAGCACATTTTCGGCAGCCACTGCCGCTTCTGCTCGTCGGTGGCGTAGTTGGCGATGTAGTGCGGGGTGATGGTGGAGCCCACGCCCATCCCGAAGGCGGTGTCGCCGGAGTAGACGAGCTCCTCGGTGACCAGGTACTCCATCCCCGGGTCTCCGCCCTGGCCGCCGAACTCCTCCGGAACGTCGAGGCAGATGAGCCCGGCTTCGCCTGTGCGGAGCCAGGTCTCGCGGTCCACGTGCTTCTGCGCGGCCCACTTCTCCTGGTTGGGTGTCATCTCCTTGGCGAAGAAGGCGCGGGCGTGATCACGGAGCAACCGGTGGTCGTCGGTCTCCCAGGAGGGGCGATAGTCGGGGAAGAGTGCGGACATGGCAAGGCCTCCGGGGCGAGATGACGGCGGGTTCAGCAGGGGATACGACGAGGACGAGGTGCGCGGTCGAGCATACGACGACGGTCTGACGCGACCACTCGCGCGCCGACGCACCCGGGGCCATACTCGGGGCATGACCCCTTCCCCGGATCCCGTGGCGCCCGAGCCGTTCCCCACCGACTGGACCCGCTGCCTGGTCCTGGTGGCGCACCCCGACGACCCCGAGTACGGGATGTCCGCGGCGGTGGCCCGCTGGACGGCCGAGGGCCGGAGCGTCGCCTACGTGCTGGCCTCCAGCGGTGAGGCCGGCATCGAGGGGATGCCGCCTGAGGTCGCGGGCCCGGTCCGGGAGGAGGAGCAGCGGCGCTCCTCGGCGATCGTCGGTGTCGACCGGGTGGAGTTCCTGGGCTTCCCCGACAGCAGGATCGTCAACGACGCGGAGCTCCGCGACGCCGTTGCCGACTCCATCCGCCGGCACCGCCCCGACGTCGTGGTCTCCCTGTTCTCCGGGGACGAGTTCGCTCCGGGGCAGCCCAACCAGAGTGATCACATGGAGTTCGGCGCGGCGGTGGGGGCCGCGTACGACGACCTGGTCGCGGCCGTGGGGGTCGATGCCGCGGAGGGGCGGCCGCAGATGTGGTTCGAGTCCTCGCCGGAGATGACGCACTACGTCGACGTGAGCGGGTTCGTCGAACTCGCCGTGGACGCGCTCGCCGAGCATTCCGAGTACCTCTCGGTACTAGACCCGGCCACGCCCGTGCGGGATCAGGCCCGCGCGCAGGTGGAGCAGGTGTGCGCGCCGCGGGACGGACTGTCCGACGGGAACCCGGTGGTGGGCTTCCGGCGGATGCGGCCCTGAGCCGGGGTCAGGCGGGCTCACCCGACCGCGCTCGTGGGGTGTCGGCCGCCTCGGTGGGCCGCAGTCGCTCGACGATCTCGTCCGCCCACTCGGCGTGAGGTGAGTGCAGGGTGCCGTCACCCGGGAGACCGATGTACGTGAGCCAGTAGCGCTGCGCACCCTCCCCGACGACCGCCGTGTACACGAGCGCGCCCTCGGGGCCGATGAACTCCTGCTCGGCGAGGGGGAGCACGCGGAATGACACGGACCAGCCGTCGCCGACGCCGGTGGCGATCTCCTGCGCCCGCTCCTCGACCGGCTGCCCCGGGACCGGCAGGAAGAACTGTCCGATTCCACCGGCCAGGGTGATCGCCGCCCGCCGGTTGTCCGGATCGCGCGGCTCGAACAGGTCCTCGGTGAGCGCGCCCGTCAGCACGATCCCGTCCGAGCGGTCGGTCGCCCCGTCCCCCGCCTCCCTGTCGGGGGTCAGCGCGGTGGTGCCGAAGATCAGATGCTCGCCCGACTCGGCCTGCCAGCCCTCGGGGACACGGACGGCGAGCCCGGTGTAGGGGTCAACGTGATCCGAGCCCGCGGCCACCTGGGTCTTCGGGGACAGGGTGCGGACCCCCGGTGCATACGTCGCAGCCGAGACGAGCACGGTCACTACCGCGGCGGCCACCGCCAGGACGGCGACCAGCGCCACGAGGAGAAGGGACCGTCTCCGGCCGGTGGAGCGGGGGTTCCCTGAGTTCATCCGCCCAGCGTAGGCGGGCGGCGCGCGCGCGGTGCGGCCGGGCGGGAATCCCGCGGTGTGGGCGGGCGGGTCTCCCGCAGCGTGATGTTGACCCGCCCGGGCCCGGCCCCGAGCACGTCCCGGCACCAGGCCGGTGCGGTCCCGTCGAAGACCCTGGGGACCCCGTGGAACGCCATCCTCGACGGGCCGCCGAACACCACGAGGTCCCCGGACTCCAACCGCACGTCGGTGTACGGTTTGCCGCGGTGTTCCGGGGTACCGAAGCGGAAGGTGCAGGCGTCACCGAGGCTCAGCGAGACCACCGGTGCGGAGCTGGCCTCGTCGCGATCCTGGTGCAGACCCATGGTGGCACCACGACCGTAGAGGTTCACCAGCGCGGCGTCGGGGGTGTACGCCGACCCCACCAGCGACGCGTCCACGGCGGCCGCCGCGTCGAGCCCCGCCCGCGCCGCCCGGACCAGCCAGTCCGGGAGCGGCGGGACCACCTCGTCGTCGTCGTACCGGTACGGCGTCCAGTGCCGCCCCAGGCAGAGCGTCCGCACCGACATCCTCCCCCCGCCTGGCAGCACGATCGACCGCGGCGGCCGCGCGGACGCCCAGTCCACGCAAGCCCGGAGCAGGAACTCCTGCTGCGCGCGGTCCATCCAGTCCGGAACATGGACGGCGCCGGGGGCGAGGATCGCCGGAGGACGGTCGATCCCGAAGAGGGCGTCGGTCACCGCGGATCCGCGCCGAGCACTTCCCACGCCTGCTCCGCCAGGGCCGGCGTCGCGGCGGCCACGACGGTCCCGCCGTCCAGTGGCTGTCGCCCGTCGGGTCCGGTGATCACACCGCCCGCCGCCTCGACGATCGGGATGAGCGCGATGATGTCGTAGGGATTCAGGTCCGACTCGACCACGAGGTCCACCCGGCCCGCGGCGAGCATGCAGTAGGCGTAGCAGTCCCCGCCGAAACGTTGCAGGCGGACCCGCGAGGCGAGGTCGTCGTAGCGCCGTCGCAACCCGCCGTCGTCTCCGAACATCGACGGGTGCGTGGTGTACATGATCGCCTCGGAGAGCTCGTCGCACCCGGAGACATGGAGGTCGAAGGCCTCCGGACCGTCCGACCGGCGACGCACGGTGGACCGGCCGTGGACCGCGGAGAAGGTCTCCCCCAACACCGGCTGGTCCATCCACCCCGCCACCGCGCGGCCGTTCTCCACCACCCCGACCAGCGTGCCCCACCCGGCCATGCCCGTCATGAAGGCCTTGGTGCCGTCGATCGGGTCGAGGTACCAGGTGCGCGAGGCGTCGGAGGGGCCGGACTCGCCGTTCTCCTCGCCCACCACCCGGTCCCCCGGCGCCATCGACGAGATCCCGGCACGCAGCAACGCCTCGATGTCGCGGTCGGCCTCGGTCACCGGGTCGTACCCCCGGGCGCCGCCCTTGTCCTCGGGGACCAGATCCCGGAGCTCGCCGTGGAAATGTCGGCGGGCGATCCTGCCGGTGGCGGCGAGCAACTCGTCGAGATGCTCGATCAGGTCGGGGTCCAGTGGTCGGTCGGGCCTGGCAGTCATGGCCCCATGGTGCATCACGGGCACCGGTCGCACACCCGTTCGCGACGCGGCATACTCGATCCCACCCCTCTACGGCTACCAGTACGGATAGCGTGAGCAGACCGAACCGCACGGACGGAGCCGAGAGACGTTGAACGACCTCGTGGATTTCCTCTCCACCCGCAGGCTCCAGCTCGCCACGGACTCGTGGCAGCACGTCAGCGCGACCGTGCAGGCGGTCCTGCTCGCCACGCTGCTGTCGGTGGCGGTCGGTGTGGCGGTGTACCGAAGCAGGGCCGGTTCGGCCGTGGCCACCGGCCTGGCCGCCACCGCCCTGACCGTGCCCTCGTTCGCCCTGCTGGGGCTGCTCATCCCCATCCTGGGCCTGGGTGTCCTACCCACCATGACCGCGCTGGTCATCTACGCGGTGCTGCCGATCCTGCGCAACACCATCGTCGGGCTCGACGCCGTCCCCGCCGCGACGGTCGATGCCGCGCGCGGGGTGGGGATGAGCCGGATCGGCGTCCTGGGCCGGATCGAGATCCCCCTGGCGTGGCCGTCGATCCTCGCCGGGATCCGCATCTCCACCCAGATGTCCATGGGCATCCTCGCCATCGCCGCCTACGCCAAGGGACCCGGGCTGGGCAACCTCATCTTCGCCGGGCTCTCCCGGGTGGGGACGCCCACCGCCCTGCCCATGGCGCTCACGGCGACCGTTCTCATCGTCGTCCTCGCGCTCGTCCTCGACGCGCTCCTCGTCCTGCTCGGGCGCCTGACCATCAGGGGGAACCAGTGACCACACCCGCCGCGCACGAGACCGACGCCGTGTCCGGGGTGCCCATCACCCTGGACGACGTCACCAAGATCTACCCCGGCCAGGAACGGCCCGCCGTCGACCACGTCTCGCTCGAGCTCCCTGCCGGACGCACCACCGTGTTCGTGGGGCCGTCCGGCTGCGGCAAGACCACCACGATGCGGATGATCAACCGCCTCATCGAGCCGTCCTCGGGCACCATCACGATCGACGGCCAGGACAACCGGACCCTCGACGCCGACACCCTCAGGCGCCACATCGGCTACGCGATACAGGCGTCCGGCCTGTTCCCGCACATGACGGTGGCCCAGAATGTGGGGACCGTGCCCCGGCTTCTCAAGTGGAGGAAGTCGCGCATCTCGGACCGCGTGGACCAGATGTTGGAACTGGTGGGCCTGGACCCGGCCGACTACCGCGACCGCTACCCCGCACAGCTCTCCGGTGGTCAGCAACAGCGGGTCGGGGTGGCCCGGGCGCTGGCCGCGGACCCGCCGGTGCTGCTCATGGACGAGCCGTTCGGGGCAGTGGACCCCATCACCCGCGCCTCGCTCCAGGACGAACTCATCCGCCTGCAGGAGGAACTGCACAAGACCATCGTCTTTGTGACCCACGATTTCAACGAGGCCGTCCGGCTCGGTGACCGGATCGCCGTGCTCGGTCCCGGTTCCTCGGTCCTCCAGTTCGACACCCCCGAGGCGATCCTGGCGAATCCGGCGGACGAGACCGTGGCCGGCTTCATCGGCGACGACGCGGCGCTCAAGACCCTCACCCTGCGGCGGGTGGGGGACGTGGACCTCGGAGCGGCGACGACGGCGAGGGAGTCGGAGGACCCGGCCGATTTCGCCTCCCGCGTCCGCGGGGCCGACGACGAGTGGGCGGTGGTCCTGGACGACTCCGGGCACCCCCTGCGCTGGGTCCGCGGCGACCTGGTGGCCGGGATGCCGGACCTGCGGTCGGGTGGTCAGCCGGTGACAGGCACCGTCACGGTCGACTCGACGCTCCAGGAAGCGCTCGACGGACTGCTCTCGACCGCCAGCGCGACCACCGTCGTGGTCGACAGATCAGGGGCGTACCGGGGGACGATCGGGATCGACGACCTGGTGGCGGAGCTCCGGCGCATCCACCACCACCACCACGACCCCGGTTCCTCGGAGCCCACAGGCCCCACGGACACCGTGGAGCGCTCGTGAGCAGCGCGACGACCGCCTCCCGCGGCGGGTCCCGGGCGGCGTCCCGCGCCGACTCGGCCAGGTTGGTTGTGCAGCCGGTCGTCATCATGCTCGCCGCGGTGGGCGTGCTGTGGTGGGCCTTCGGGACGGAGCTCGACGAGACCCAGCGGGCCTCGCTCAACGCCTCGTCCATCACCCAACGCACCCTGGAGCACGTCCAGATCACCTTCACCGTGGCCGCCATCGTCGTCGCGGTGGGGGTGCCGCTGGGAATCCTGCTGACCCGCCGCCGGATGGGCTTCCTCGCGCCCGTCGCCATCGGGATCGCCAACGTCGGCCAGGCGGCACCGGCGATCGGGCTGATCGTGCTGCTCTTCCTGGCCACCAACCGCACCGGCTTCTGGATCGGTGTCCTGCCCGTGGCCGTCTACTCGCTGCTCCCGGTGCTGCGAAACACGATCGTGGGGATCCGGAACGTGGACCCCGCGCTGATCGACGCGGCGCGGGGGCAGGGCATGACCTCGCGCCGGGTCCTGCGCACCGTCGAGTTACCGCTCGCGGTGCCGTTCATCCTGGCCGGGCTCCGCACCACGCTGGTACTGGCGGTCGGCACCGCGACGCTGAGCTTCCTGGTGGACGCGGGCGGGCTGGGGATCTTCATCGACACCGGCTACCGACTCCAGGACACCACCACCCTCGTGGTGGGTTCCGTCCTGGCGGTGTGCCTGGCCCTGCTCGTCGACTGGCTCGGCGGGGTGGGCGAGGTCCTGTTCAACCCGAGGGGGCTGCGATGACGGCGATGAGACGCCTGCTGGCCACGTGTCTGGCCACCGTGTTCGTGGCGACCGGGTGCGGGCTGAGCGACGGCGGGTCCGTGCCGCTGCCCGTGGGCCCGGGGCCGGACGGCACCGTCCCCTCGCTCGAGGGGGTGCGCGTGACGGTCGGCGGCAAGGACTTCACCGAGGGCGTGATCAGCAGCTATCTGGTCGAGTTCCTCCTGGCCGCCGCCGGGATGGAGGTCTCCGACATGTCCGCCCTCGCCGGCTCCAACAGTTTCCGGCAAGCCCTGGTCACCGGCCAGGTCGACATCGGGATGGAGTACACGGGCACCGCGTGGATGAGCTACCTCGGCAACTCCGAACCGGTCCGCGACCCGGAGGCGCAGTGGACCGCCGTGCGGGACGCCGACCTCGAGGCCCACGACATCCGGTGGCTGCCCCCGACCACCGTCGACAACACCTACTCGTTCGCCCTGAGCCGGGACACCGCGCAGGAGACCGGCGTCCGCACGTTCTCCGACTACGCCCGGCTCGTCCAGACAGATCCGGAATCGGCCGTGACCTGCATGGAGACAGAATTCTCCGTGAGGCGTGACGGCTGGCCGGGCCTGGCCGAGGCTTACGGCTTCGACGCCGCCACGGTCCCCGTGCCGATCATGCAGCCCGGAATCATCTACCAGGCCACCGCCACCGGCCGGGAATGCCGGTTCGGGGAGGTCTACACCACCGACGGCCGGATCAAGGGCCTCGACCTGGTGGTCCTGGAGGACGACCGGCGCTTCTTCCCCGTCTACAACCTCGCGACGGTGGTCCGCGGTGAGTTTCTGGACGCCCACCCGGAGATCGAGCAGGTTCTCGCGCCGCTCGTCGAGGTCCTCGACAACGAGGTGATGGTCGACCTGAACATGCGGGTCGACGTCGACGGCGACGACCCGGCGCTGGTCGCGAGGGACTTCCTGGTGGATCAGGGGCTCGTCTCGGTGGACTGACCGCGACCGGCCCCGGCATCGCACCGGACACCCGGCGGGCTCTCGGGCGTGCACGCGGCGGCGACGTGGCGAACAATCGGGGTGAGGTACCCGAGGAGGAGACTCATGACCAGGAACCCGCTGATGTCGCTCCCGAGGTCGGCCGCCCGCCTTCCGCGGATGGCGCCGGACATGGGGCGGCTTCCTGTGGGGAGCATCGTCACCCTCACCGACGACGTCACCACCCGGCTCTACGACACCGGGGAGGACCACCTCACCCCGGTGGTGTTGCTGCACGGGATGGCCGCGACCGGGATGCTCAACTGGTACCAGACCTTCCAGCGCCTGCAGGGCGAGTACCGGCTCATCACCTACGACCAGCGACGCCACGGCATGGGCGACGGCGGCCGGTTCGACTTCCAGTCGCTGAGTGAGGATGTGCTCCGGGTGTCCGACCATCTGGAGCTCGACGCGCCCGTCATCGGCGGATACTCGATGGGCGGGATCGTCGCCCAGCTCGCGGCCCGGCGGGACCCGTCCCGGCTCGGCGGGCTGGTGCTGGCCGCCACCGGCACGGGCGCCCAGCGCAATGCGCTGGAGAAGATCACCCTCGGCTCGTTGACCCGCAGTGCTCCCGCCCTCAACGCCGTCCCGATCGAGGTGGCCAGGGAGATCGACGACGAGGTGCCCGGTGCCTACACCTGGGCGATACGCGAACTTGCCTCCGTGCCCCTCGCGACCCACCGGACCGTGATCGCGGAGGTGGCCCGGTTCAACTCAACGTCGTGGCTCCACGAACTGGACCTCCCGGTCGCGATCATCAAGACCATGCGCGACATCGCCTTCCCCCGGTGGATCCAGGACGAGATGGCCGATCTCCTGCCGCACAGCGCGGTGTTCCCGATCACCGCCGGCCACGCGGCCTGCGCGACGCACCCCGGCAGGTTCGCGCGTCGGATGCGTACGGCGATCGGCTGGGTGGTGTCCAACCGGCAGTGAATGCCAACCGTGATGGGCACTGCCGGCCGCGCTACAGCGCCGAGTACCGCACCGCGGTGACGATGAACACGACGATCGCGATCCCGCCGAGGACGACCCCCATCAGTCCCCGGCGCGGGTCCGGGTCCTCGTTGGTGAGCCAGCCCGTGGGCCATCGGGCGAGCAACCCGAACGCCACCGCCATCAACGCGGCGAGGAACGCGACGATGTTGAGGATGGGGACCCAGGACAGCGCGAGGGAACCGACGCCCAGGACCAGCGACCGGGTGCCCAGATCCATGCTCCCGGACGGCTTCTTCCTCGGCATCCTTCTCAATTCCTTGCTCTGCCGGTCGGATCCGGAGCGGGGGCGCAGCGGCATGGGGCAAGCCTAACCGTGCCGGCCCGGACAGCGCCTCAGCTCAGGAACTGCCCGTTCACGAAGCCCGCCAGGAGTACCGCGAACCCGCCCATCTCACCCACCATCAGTGCCACCATGCCGACGTGCGTCGCAGGCGAGGCACCGTCGAACTGGTTGGTCGTGTCCTGCAGGGCACCGTGCACGATGTAGCTGGCGATCGCCACGACGAAGAAGAACACCAGGACCCCGGCCGCGGCGAGGTTGACCCCGGTCGGCCAACTACTCAGCTCCACGAACACGGCGATGAGCAGCGTCGCGAAGGAGTACAGCAGGGCCGCCCGGTGCGCTATGTCGACGTACGGGTGCGCGAGGTGGTCGGCGCTCGTCGCCATCTGCCGGTACTTCCACACCCCCAGCCCCAGGGCCAACAGGAAGATCAGTCCGGCGGCGAGAAGTGTGATCCGGGTGTCGAGACCGAGTGCGAGCGTCACCGACGACGTGGTGGGGGAACTGAGCGGGTTCATGGGTCCTTCCGAGCGACACCGGACCATACGGCACTGGCCGAGTGCTTAGACACTAGGCGTACCGTCACCGAGGCCAGAATCCGGGACGTTCGCCCTGAACACGCGGTCGGCGGTGCACGACGACCTGGATTGTGGCCGCGACCGGCCAACCCCCACAATTCCGGCTCTTCGCATCTGAGCG
>NZ_AOSR01000174.1:0-352 GCF_000349585.1 Dietzia sp. UCD-THP | reverse complement strand
GGCGTCGCGGCCGAAGGTGAATCTGTGGCGCGACAGGTATGAAGAGCGGGGCATCGCTGGCCTGGTTGATGAGAAGCGTTCGGGCCGGCCGCGGACGCTTGATCATGCGGCGATCGTGACCGCGACGTTGATGCCACCTCCGAAGTCTCTGGGGGTGACGCACTGGTCGTCGCGCCTGCTGGCGCAGCGGTTGAAGATCTCGCCCACCTCGGTGCTGACCGCGTGGCGGGCGTACGGGATCAAGCCGTGGCGGTCCGAGACGTTTCGCTTCTCCACCGACCCGGAGCTGGTCGGCAAAGTCACTGACATATGCGGCCTGTACTTGGCGCCACCGGAGAACGCGATCGTGTTG
>NZ_AOSR01000173.1:0-739 GCF_000349585.1 Dietzia sp. UCD-THP | reverse complement strand
GGTCGAACTGGGAGGGCGCGAGCTCACCGGATTCGCTCTGACCCTGAGCGCCCTGGCGTACGTCGTGTCCGCCGGCCTGTGGGGACGACGCTGGGTGGACCTGGTGGCCGCGGCCGCCTCCGTGATCGCCGTGCTCGTCTACGCGGCCGTCAACCGACCGCACCTCGTACTGAGCGACCGCCTCGCGGTCCGCGAGTTCACCTACTGGGACGTGGTCTCCGCGTTCGCCATCACGGCGCTGGCGGTCGCCGTGACGTGGTGGGCGCGCCGCCGCCTGCCCCGCGAGTCGACGCGCGTGATGATGGTGGGCGCCGTCGTGGCCCTGGCGGCCTTCTCGGTGATGGTGGTCGCGGCCGGCGTCGTGATCGGTGACCTCACCGGGGTGGCGCGGAACGGGTTCCTCGCCGCACACCTGGTGGTGACGGTGCTGTGGATCTGCTGCGCGGCCTGGCTCGTCCTCACCGCGAACCCGCGGATCGCCGATGCGCGTCGACTCGGGTTCGTCCTGGGCTCCCTCGCGCTGGCGAAGCTGCTCCTGCTCGACCTGGCCACCCTGCCGGGACTGTTCCGTGTGCTGTCGTTCATCGCCGTCGGCGCGGTGATGCTCGCGGTGGCCGTCCGCTACCGCAGGGAGACCGAGCCGTCGGGCAGCGGATCGCCGACGTAGACGCGGAACGCGCGCGGCTGGGCGCCGGACATCAGTACCTCGACCTCCGGATGGTCGACCTCGTCCGGATCG
>NZ_KB714637.1:2319-3681 GCF_000349585.1 Dietzia sp. UCD-THP | reverse complement strand
GGTCCTCGTGGGAGATGCTGCCGTCCTCGCGGCGGGCGTCGGCTGCGCCACGCACGTCGGCTTGATCCTCCAGGGCTTGCAGCGCGCGGTCGAAGAACTCAGGCGAGACGACAACGGCGCGACGACGGCTGCCTCGGCTGAGGATCTCGACCGGCGCCCGCTGTGCGGAGTCGAGCACCTCGCTCTGGTGTGCGCGGAAGTTGCTGAGCGTCGTGGTGACCATGACACTAAGGGTACATCTTGTACAAGTATCGGTCTAGGTGCCCTTCTTTGGCTTGTTGTCGCCTCCGACACGTTCCACTGAACACCCTCGATGCTCCGCCTAAAATGCAACATAATTGATACATTCACTCCATGCTCATCAGTTACATCGGCGCAGGGGGATAGCTCGAGAGAATGGGGAACGAGAAGAGCACCGACCAGTTTGTGCGAGAGATGCTGCGGGGCATTGGATTCGGACGACCGTGGGAGCAGAGTTGCAGCGACGCGCCCTCCTATGTGTACGACGCGCTTGAAGGTGCCTCGAAAAGCCTGGGCGGCGGCCGCGGGAAGCCCGAGTTTCTCGTTGAATCAGGTCCGTTCCTGGTCCTTATCGAAGACAAGGCCGATCTCGATCGTTCACGCCTGCTGATCGACGGCAAGATTGACATCTCCTACCCAGCTCGCGCCGAATACGCGCTCAATGGAGCGGCGCACTACGCGAAGCACATCGCGGACCGCACCGGAAAAGGAGTCTTCGCGGTCGGTGTCGCCGGCGCGGAGACGCATCACGAAGTAACCGTGGCCTTCGCCGAATCGGGTTCGGCGCCCCGCCTCCTCGCCAAAGTCGACGCCCTTACCGACCTCGCGGAGGAGCACATTGACGAGTATCACCGCGTGGCTGTGCTCGGCCAGCTGCCTCGTGAGGAGCGCGAAGCCCGGGAGATTCGAAAGGTTGCCGCTGGCCTGCACGAGGACATGCGAAATTATGCGTCACTCGAAGGTGAGCGCAAAGCTACGCTCGTCTCGGCGATCCTCCTGGCTTTGAAGTACCAGCCCGACCTCATAGACGACCTCAAAGGCGAGAAGAAGTCTGGGTTCACCGACGGCGAGAAAGTCTATAAGGCTGCCCGAGAGTACTTGGAGAGCGACGAGGCTGATCTTAAGCCGAAGCAGAAGATTGGTGCACTGCTCGACCAGTTTGCTTTCATCAAGACTCACGTCCTGTTAAACAAACCCAACAAGGATCTCGGCAACATCACACCGATGAAGAGGTTCACCCAGGTCCTCGACCACGACGTTCTCCACGCCGTGTCTAACCCCTCGCGCACCGCGTTCGACGTCCTGGGCAACTTCTACGGCGAGTTCGTGAAGTACGGCGGG
>NZ_KB714637.1:1326-2220 GCF_000349585.1 Dietzia sp. UCD-THP | reverse complement strand
CAACGCGCTCGGCATCGTCCTCACGCCGCACCACATCACTGACCTTATGGCCGAACTGATCGACGTGGACGCCGATGACTTCGTGATCGACCCCTGTGCCGGCACCGCAGGATTCCTTATTGCCGCGATGCGCCGCATGTTCGACGATGTCGATCGGAGATACGGCGATAGGGCCGGCGTTCTCGCTACCAAGCAACGGGAGATTCGCGAGCACCGGCTTCATGGCGTGGAACTCCAGGACAAGCTGTTCGCTATCGGGACGACCAACATGATATTGCGCGGCGACGGCAAGGCGAACTTCCGGCGACACTCCATCTTCGACCTCAGCACAGAGGAACTGCGCGGCGAACACGGGTTCACCAAAGCCCTCATAAACCCGCCATATTCGCAGGCTAAGACCAAGGAGACGCGGCACCTGTCAGAACTGTCGTTCATCGAACGAGCGCTCTCGCTCCTCAATCACAAGGGCCGGCTCGCGGCGATCGTCCCTCAGTCGTCGATGGTCGGCAAGACGAAGGAGGACAAGGCTCGCAAGGGGCGGATCCTCGCCGGGCACACTCTTGACGCTGTGATCACGATGAATCCCGACACCTTCTACGGAGTTGGGACCAACGTCGTGATCGCCATGTTCACAGCCGGCGTGCCGCACCCGGCGTCGAAAAAGACGGCCTTCGTCAATTTCAAGGACGACGGCTACAAGGTCCGCCAGCACCTCGGCCTGATGGGCGACGGCAACGAGAAGTCCCGCCGGGCGCATCTGCTCTCGGTCCTCAACGATGGCGTCGCGGACGACACCAGCTTCATCGTGCGGTCGGAGATTGCCGCCACCGACGAGTGGCAGCACGCCTTCTTCTACTTCACCGACCAGCCGCCCACCTACGAAGACTTCTTGGG
>NZ_KB714637.1:0-1201 GCF_000349585.1 Dietzia sp. UCD-THP | reverse complement strand
TTGTGGAATGACCGCCCTCGACTCGATGTGTTTCGCCCCGCTCCTAATCGCCGACGTGTTCGAGTCGATGGCGTCCTCTAGCGCGTCCTACGACAAGGCGAAGCTGGCAACAGTGGGCGACAAAACCGTGCCGTTCGTCTCTCGGACACGTGCCCGCAACGGTATCGATAGCTTCTGCGCGATGCAGGAATCCGACCCCGAGCCTGGGTGCGCCATAACGATCGGCCTGGACACACAGACAGTCGCCTACCAGCCGGTCCCGTTTTACACGAGCCAGAATATCCAGGTGCTGCGGCACCCGAAGCTAGACGAGGAGAACGGCCCGATCCTGGTCGCCCTGGTCGCCTCACAGATGGCGCGGTTCAGCTGGGGCGGCAACGGCGCGACTCTGGGCCGTCTCCGCAAGTCCTTCATCATGGTCCCAGTCGNGGACGACGGGGACGGCAGGCAGATCGTGGACTGGGACGGCCTAAACGCGCTCGGACGTGAGCTGTCGATGAAGGTCGGGGCAGCCGCAGTCAGCGTGAGGGAGACCGCGCCCGACGACGACGACGATCTCCCCGAACTCGCCTTTTCTCCGATGTTCATCGTGGACGACGAGGAATCGGGCCAGCCCGGTCTGTTTCGCACCCACAAAGGCAAACGGCTGACTAAAGCTGACCGCCGTCGCGGCCGCACGCCATTCGTCACTGGATCTCGGAACAACAACAGCATTGCCGACTACGCCAGCGTGCTGCCGAGTTTCCCCGCCGGGTGGCTCACGCTGATCTACAACGGCGACGGCGGCACCGGCCACGCCAAGTACCAGCCCGTCCCGTTCAACGCCTCCGACGACGTAATTGTGTTGGAGCCGGTCTCGCCCGAAGCCAACGAGGACGCACTCCTCGTCCTGGTAACGATCCTGACCGAGAACTGCGTGACTAAGTTCGGCTTCGGGTACAAACTCACGTTGCACAGACTCCACCGTCAGAAGATCATGGTCCCGACGACGGCCGGTCCGGACGGCGAGAAAGTCGTCGATTGGGCGGGCATGACCGCCTACGGCCGTGCTCTGCGCGTGCGAACCGAGCGCGCACTCGACTCAATCCCATCTAAAATATGAGCCGTCGCCCGCGTCCAGCATGCGCGTTCGGCGTCCAGATCCGCGACGCCCGGACCGCTCGCGGCTGGACGCAAGCACAGCTCGCTGAGTACTCCGACG
>NZ_AOSR01000169.1:0-3761 GCF_000349585.1 Dietzia sp. UCD-THP | reverse complement strand
AATTAGAAGATTCTAGAAACTGGCCAAGACTTTCAAGCTGATCGAGTACAGGCACATCGAGATGCTCAGCGAGCTTGATTCCCGCATTCCAATTAGGGAAACCAATGGCGTAACCATGCCACTTCTGCAGGTAAGGGGAATACCTGCGGTACTCACGCGACTCGTCCGGGAAGGCGCGAACCATCGCAGAAACCTCACCGAATAGGTCCATCATCGCTGAATGGCGTTCGGAGAACTCCCGCGACGGAAAGCCCGCACCCAACGCGCTTGCCCACCCGTTCTGGAAGTTATCTTTCCCTGAGGTTCGCACACGCTCGAACAGGTCCCTAAGCGCGTACGCGGAGTTCGGTGCGTCCTCGATCTGCGGCTGTTTGCTTTCCGTCATGCCAGCAGCGTAGCGGGTGGGTCCGACACAGCAGCGCCTGTGAGCGTCTGGGACACGGTGACCATGCATGCACTCATGCGGGACGGCGCCAGGCGCTCAGCGGCGAATCTAGCGCCCTCTGCACTCAGTCTCGCCGGCGTATTGCACAGCGAGACTGAATGGATGAACGATTAGGCGGCGGCGTCAGCCTCTACCCAGTTGAGCGAGAACTCAGGGAGACGGAACCCTGCGTCGATTCGTGCAGTCGCCATCGCCAGGTCGTGACGGGCCACAGCAGCAATGCGCTCAGTCGCTCGCAGGTCGTCGCTCGCACGCACGTACTCGGGCGAGACACGACGTTTGAACTCCTGCACTGCCTCGGGCGTCTCCAGACGGTCGATGACTTCCTGCGTGATGATCGCCTTGAGCGCGTCGTCGTGGCCCTCCGAGGCGACAACTTCCACACCCTTCTCGATGCGGCGCTGCCCCTCCTCCGCCTCGAGACTGCTCACGATGCTGTCACTGCGTCGCGAGAACGTGGCCTCTGCGAGCGAGCGCTCATCCGTCGATCCCTTGGGTGAAGTGATCGCAGCGTCAGCCACGCGCACGTCCTCCACTGCCTGGTCCACGGCAGCGTCGACCTGAGCGCGCATCTCTGCGAGACGATCAGACCACTTGCGCTGTGCGTCCCAGCCCTTGATGCGTTCCACACCCCCCGCCTCAGTGAGCGTGCGCGAGTCGTCCACCTCAGCCTCGACGCTCACGGCGTAGGTCGCGTGATCCTCGACAATGACCTTCATCTGGTCGATGTAGTCCTTCAGGTCCTCGATATCCATTCCTCATTCTCCTTTCGACAGGCGGCAAAAAGTCTTGCCCCGATTGCTATAGCAATCACGCTCGCGCCTTAGACCTTGCCTTTGCGAACACGTTCCAGAAGTAGTCTCGCGTGAGTACTTCTTCTCCAACCTCGATCACATAGCCTCGATCATTCGGGCAAGTGTCGTCGTGGTGAAGAATCATCACGGTCGGGTCCAACACATCGTCCACGTACCCGTGAGGCGTATTGCAGTCAAGACACAGCGCGTCCACTCGCACCAGTACCGAGCCCGGCTCTGGGCCTGACTCCATAAAGTATTCCCACTCCTTGTAGAACAGGCCTTGGTGATGCGTTAGTCGAATCATCGAACTACCTTCCTTTCCGGAACGCATTAATCCTAAGAGAATTACCTAATCGTCGAGCCATCGTGAATTCCAAGTGGTCGCTGTGGCACAGTGTGTGCACTACGTACACACACGCACTGTGCCGAACAAGCGCGGGGTCGAATGTGTGCCAATGTGTGCGGCACATGTTTGACGTGCGATTAGTCGCTTCTTCGGCACACGTGTGCCGCACACATTCGAGGGTGTGCCGAAAGGTGTGCCGAGCGCGTGTCTTCGGCACACCTCCCCGGCACACCTCAGGTGCCCGCAATTCGCCTTTTTCTTACGGCGACGGCAGCCTTGGTTACCCCGTCCCTTACTCGCTCACCTTCGCCCCTCAAGCACGCCTGCGCCTTATCGAATCCCAAGGACTCGTCCTCGCCCACGATTCGATCCAGAATTGCGATGACTTCTCGTACTCGCTCAGGGTTCTCATCAAGCACCTTCTGCGTCGACCGCGAGTAGTCGCTTACTCCCGTGAAGTCCACGGCGAGGAATCCGTCGGGGGGTGTGGAATCGCCCAGCATCGTCGCCACATGCCCGAGTGGTTCCTGCGTTCGACGTATCGGCACGACTGGTGCGAGGTCGCCCGTTCGGTCTTTGTCACAGACGAGCATGAAGCGCGACGAGTTCTTCTCGCCTCGGATAATCCAAGACCCGTCAACGTCGGTATTCTTCGCGCTTGACCCTCGGGCACCTTTCGACTGATCCTTGCCCGTGTGATCCAGCCTGATGATCGTCACGCCGTCAGCCCTCAGCGGTGCGAGCGCATAGCGGTACAGAGCCGCATAGGTCGCTGCGTCGTTCTCATCGCCTTCTACGAATCGAGAGAGGGTGTCGATCACGACGACCTCAGCCTGTACGTGTCGCACGTGTGCGACGAACTCTGCCCCTCCGCGTTCCGTGTCAAGGGGAAGCAGCGTCGGCATACTCGCGTACTTCAGGCGATTGAGGCCCCTCACGTCCATCTCTTGAAGTCGGGACATGATGATCCGTCGCGTGTTCTCGCCGTCGATGTAGAGAACAGTCAATGCCTCGGAGGATGTGGAATCACCGTCGGGAATCGCAGCCCCCGGCAACCCCTCGATGCCTCGTGCGAGTCGCTGGGATATGTCGAGCATCAGCAGCGACTTGCCCATGCCCGCGTAACTCACGACCTGATATAGCCCGCCCCGTTGGAACACTCGCGGAACCAACCATTCGACAGGCTCAATGCCTCGCGTCAGGAGGTCGTCAAGATCGAGAAGCGAGAGTTCACTTCGGTCACCAATGTCCATCTGTGGCACCTTCGCAACCTTCCCCGCGGTGCGCTCAACGTCTCGCAGCAGTCGCTCCCCTGTGCCGAACTTCTCGCGCACATTCTCAAGCGCGAAGTGATCCCGAAGAATCGTCGCCACCTGCCCCGGCGAGTACCCAGCCTTGAGGCACTCCTTCGCTGCGGCGAATGAAGCATCCGATCTGTCGTCGCCTTCTGCGATGCGCTCCAGCTCGCGGTTGAGTCGCCCCTTGATCGTCCCGTTGTCACGCATATCCGACACAGGCTCGAACTGGAGGCCCTGAGAGCGATTCTGAGCGCCTGTCACCCGGTCATGCGTGTGTGCACTCGGTGACGCATTCACAGCGACGCTGAGGCCCTGCTGGGTGTACGTCGCGTCCGTGCGTTCGACCACCTCGCACACAGTCGGCGGGTCGTGCTTGAAGTTGAGCGTTCCTGGAACGCGGAAGAAGTCCTGGTCTGTGGTCTTGCTCCTGTCACAGCCCCCGAGCAGATCACCGATTCCTTGCGCGATCTTCTGGTACTCATCGGCTCCCACACCTTCCGGCACAGAGAAGTAGCGATGGGAGCACCCGTCAGAACCTGACTCCACTGTGATCGTCGGCGTGAGCGCCCCCGGATCAGTCATCGGGTCGTCCTGGTCGATGCATACCCATCGGCGCTCGACTGACATTCCCTTGCGCTTACTGTCTGCGCTCGCGTGTACGAACGGGCAATAGAACAGTTCTCGCGTCGTCGCGTGCGTCTCGATGTACTCGCGTACGTCGTCCATTCCTGCGGGGTACTCGAAGGAGTTTGAGAACTGTTTGTCCCCTGACGCCCGGTCAAAGTAGGTCACGTAGACGAAGCCCTCGGCCCCACCCCACATCTGCGCCAAGTGGTTCATCGCGAGGTCGATATCCACACCCTCGTCGGTGATCG
>NZ_KB714636.1:1167-1368 GCF_000349585.1 Dietzia sp. UCD-THP | reverse complement strand
ACTGCTTGAGGCTCTGGATGTTGAGGCGATCACCGCCGCCGGCGGCAGACCAGCCGAGGCGGTGGCGCTGCTGGCATTGGTCGCCGGCCAGGACGTCGAGCCCGCCGAGGATTCCGATGGCACCGACGGCCGGTGGCGCATCGCCCGCCGCACCGTCCCGGACCGGGTGATCTCTACCGTGGACCCCGATGCCCGGCACGC
>NZ_KB714636.1:0-941 GCF_000349585.1 Dietzia sp. UCD-THP | reverse complement strand
GCCCACATCGTGGTCGAACCCGATACCGGGCTGACCACTGCGGCCCGGCTGACTCGGGCCAGCGGTCCGGACAATTCCGACGCCGCCGTCGGTGCGGACCTGGTGACCACAGATCCCACCACTACAGACGTCGAGCACATTGAAGTGCTCGGGGACTCGGCGTATGCCACCGGCGACATGCTGCGCACCCTGGACCAAAAGCAGTGGCTGCCCCTGGTCAAACCCTGGCCTTCCAGGCCCGCTGTGGACCGTGGGTTCACGATTGACGACTTCATCTTCGACACCACTACCGGCACGCTGACCTGCCCTGCAGGTGTCACACGAACCCCCTCGACGAAGGGGACCGTCACGTTCAGCGTTGCCTGCCGCGGCTGCCCACTACGCCATCGGTGCACGACCTCGGCAGCTGGCCGCAAGGTAGTACTCGGCGAGCATCACCTCCTGCAACGCCAGCACCGCCAACGGGCCAGCGACGAAGAATTCCAGACCACCTACCGGCAGCATCGACCGATGGTCGAACGCTCCATCGCCTGGCTCACCCGAGGCGCCCGCCGCGTGCCCTATCGCGGGGTGGATAAGAACAACAGCTGGCTCCACCACCGCGCCGCCGCCCTCAACCTGCGTCGACTGCTAGCCATGGGCCTGACCCACCAGAACGGAGCTTGGGCCCTGGCCTGACCAGCAGTTAGGGGAGCCGCCTCTCGCCGATGGCCGGTGAGACCGCGCAGGATCACATCAAGTGGACCGAAGGCCCTCGGTCGTCGCACCCAGAGTGCTGACCTAAAACGCCGCTCGCCATCCCACCGGTGACGCCCGGGACCGCCGCTCACACGACCGCCAACCCCAATAGCGCCTTGTTCAGCAGTCTCCTAGGTGGGCGCGGGCCAGTGAGGCGTGGATCAGTAGCCGGTGTAGCGCTCCGGCTCCTCGCCGAAGGTGAA
>NZ_KB714635.1:979-1471 GCF_000349585.1 Dietzia sp. UCD-THP | reverse complement strand
GTTGAGCAGTGAGCGACGGAAGGCGGTGCCGAAGTCGTCTTCGCGCGGGCCGGCCGGCACCGAGTCCCAGTCGGGAGCTCGTGACGAGCCCGCCACGTCGAGCGATCCCGCCGACCCGGGATCACCCTGTTGGGCGTCAGCGACCGCAGGCTGCGCCATTCCGAACGCCAGGAGCGCCACCATCAGAGCGCTCCCGCAGCGGCGGGCGAGGAGCCCCATCGCTACCCCGAGACCGGGCTCGCGGCCGATGATCTGTGATGTGGGTTGGATCTCTGACACGACGCCCTCCGAGACGTACACGCATCCCTGCACTTCCCGGACCTGACCGCTGTTGACGTAAAGAGCGAAACGCGAATCACTGTGATGTTCCTCACAGTACGGATAAGGGGCTGTGACGGGCGGCCTTTCGGCCCGATTACTGCCTCAGGTTTTCCGCCATCCTCCGGTTCGAGTCCCGGAGGACGGCGGCAAGCCGAAGAAGATCGATCCCGC
>NZ_KB714635.1:441-802 GCF_000349585.1 Dietzia sp. UCD-THP | reverse complement strand
CGAAGAAGATCGATCCCGCGGCCGAGGAGCGGTGCGTCCTGACCAGCTGGCAGTTACAACCTCTCCCAGACCGCCTTGGTCAGTCGCGAGTACGCGCCCGACTCCGGATCGCGGACCCAGGTCCGGGGTCCGGCCTTGGGTAGGCCCCGGGCGGCGACTCGGTGGCGTCCGGCCGGTACCAGTTGGTCAGCGGGATCTCGTCGACGACGGTCGGGGCGGGACGCGAGCGGGACCGAGGCCAGCGCACCGCTCACGTCCCTGGTGCCGATGGCTTTTGCGCCCCACTTGCTCACCGCGGCGACGGCGATCGGGCCGTCGGAGCCCTTCGCACTGGCCAAGTAATGGCGAGCGCTGGCCACCC
>NZ_KB714635.1:0-284 GCF_000349585.1 Dietzia sp. UCD-THP | reverse complement strand
ATTGGGAGACACACCCTAGTACTGCTGAGCACTTTCCCTGCCCCTTGGTGACTCACCACGGGTCGGGGGCGGCATCGGTGCTGGCCCCCCACTCCGACTGCGGTCCGGATGTCGTCTCGGCGTCCGGGCCGCGCTCGTGTTCTGCGGACCGGTGGGCGAGATAGGACTCGGTGAAGTCGCTGACCGGTCCGGGGGTAGGCGGTGCGGTCAGGGCTGCTCGGGTGTCGGTGAGCCAGGCGGTCAGTTCGGTGTCGGTGCCGAGGGTGCTGGGGGCTACGGCGGGC
>NZ_KB714634.1:2079-2209 GCF_000349585.1 Dietzia sp. UCD-THP | reverse complement strand
CCGCCGGCGGGTTCTCGCCATGCGCAGGACCTTCGTCACGCACGACCAGCACATGAGCGCGGTCGGGTTCGTACTGCGCAAACGCTGACCACGCCGCGGCACACGAAATCCGCTACTCTCCCTCCGGATC
>NZ_KB714634.1:1818-2072 GCF_000349585.1 Dietzia sp. UCD-THP | reverse complement strand
CGATTCCGAGTAGCAGATTGGCAGTGCGAGTAGCGGATTTCGGGCTCTTATGACTCATGCGTGGGCCTTTTGCCGGCCGGGGAGGGTGGGACGGTGTCCGCCGAGGTTGAGCATGGCCAGGGCGATGAGGGCCTCTGGTGAACGGAAGCCGAAGGCCATTCGGGTGATGAGGCGGATCTTGGTGTTGACCGATTCGATGAGCCCGTTGGAGAGGCCGTGTTCGATCGAGGCAAGGATCTCGGTCTTGTAGGTGC
>NZ_KB714634.1:0-1750 GCF_000349585.1 Dietzia sp. UCD-THP | reverse complement strand
TCTTGTAGGTGCAGATGGTGCGCTGCAAGTGGACGAACCGTTCGATGCGGCATCGTCTGGCCCAGCTGATCCACGCTTCCAGGGCGTCTCTGGCCTCGTCGATCGGGAGTTGGAAGATCAGACGCAGGCCTTCTTTGAGCAGGTAGGCGCGGTACAGGGTGGGTTCGGTCTTGGCGATCCACGCCAGCTTGGCACTCTGCCGGGTGGTGAGATTCTCGGGGTTCTTCCAGAGCGCATATCGGGCGTGCTTGATGTCCCGGGCGTAACCGCGGGCCCGGTTGACCTTGTTGGCCAGACGACGTTCACGCAGTTGCCGTTTGTCGCCGCGGGCCTCGTTCCACACCTGTCGACGCACTTCATCCAGGGCATCGGTGGCCCACTTGACCACGTGGAACGGATCGGTACAGCGCACCGCCTCGGGGCACGCTCGGGCTACGACGTCGCCGATCCACTTCGCCCCGTCAGCGGTGACATGGGTGATCTGTCCACACCGGTCGGCCCCGAGAGCGTCGAAAAACGCCTGCACGGTGGCTTTGTCCCGGCCAATGGCAACCCACACCAGGCGACCGGTGTCGTGATCGACCACGATGGTCAGATACTTGTAGTTGCGCTTGTAGGAGATCTCGTCGATTCCGATCCTCCGCAGACCGGCCAACGGATCGGTACCGGCGACGGTGTCGGCCCAGACGCGGGCGATGATCGACCCCACCGTGCGCCAGGCGATGCGCATCAGCTGGCACGTGGCGCTCTTGGAACACTGCGTGGCCAGCCACGCGACCTGCTGGTCAAAGGGTCTGGTGTGACCGGCGCCGTGGCGGGCCCAGGGCACCTGACGCACAGTGGGACCGTGCACGGGGCAGCTCACTCGCGGCGAATCGGCCTCGAGAAACACCATCGTTGAGCCCATATCCAGACTGCGCCAGCGGCGTCGGCCAGCGCCGTTGTCGTACCGGGCCGCCGGCGTCCCGCAGACGCCGCACCGGGCCCAGTACCCCCTTCGAGGGCGAACATGTGCGACCACGATCTGCTCGTTGTGGTCGAACTCGACGTTCTCGATAACCGTTCTCTCGACGCCCAGCACCGCACGCCATAGGCTGACACCTCGCACGCCGTTCTCCGCTCTTCGGTTTGGACTTAGACACCCAAAACCTAAGCCGAGAACGGCGTGCTTCTACCCGAGATCCACCGAACGACCCATGGACAGGTCACAAGAGCCGGATTTCGTGTGGGCGGTCGGGGGCGGTGCGCGGCCTGCGCTTTTCGCAATACGGTGCCCGGCTGGGCTCAGGAGTCGAAGGCGTCGATGATCGCCTGCGCAGCGAGGGCCGCGGTGAGCGTGCCCTCGCGCACCTGTTGCTCCACCTCCGGGGCGATCTTCCGCACCTCCGGATCGGCGGCCAGCCGGGCCATCAGCGTGTCGTGGACCATGGACCACGTCCAGTCCACCTGCTGACGCGCCCTCCGCGCCTCCACCTCGCCGATCCCGTTCATCGTGTCCTGATGCGAGCGGACGGCGTCCCAGAAACGGTCCAGTCCCTCGGCCTCCAGTCCCGACATGGTCAGGACGGGCACCTTCCACACCGCGTCGGCAGGACGCACCAACCGTAGGGCGGCCCCGAGTTCGCGGGCGGCCCGCGAGGCGTCCTTGACGTGCGGGCCGTCGGCCTTGTTCACCGCGACGATGTCCGCCAACTCGAGGACACCCTTCTTGATGCCCTGCAGCTGGTCGCCGGTGCGGGCGAGGGTGAGG
>NZ_KB714633.1:1848-2162 GCF_000349585.1 Dietzia sp. UCD-THP | reverse complement strand
GTCGACACGGCGGCTATTCACTCCTTCCCGGCTTCCGCACCGAACTGACCGGGCTGAACCATGACGAGGCACTCGCGCTGCTCACCGCCGGATCAGACCGCGGCGAGAAGGTCTTCGGCCTCAGCACACCGCTAGCCTCGGCGATGCGCAAGGTCGTCGACGCGCTGCCCGAGGGGCACCAGGTGAGTCTCGGCGATGCGGCCAAACGGTTCCTCGTGGAGCCGGAGACCGACCTGCTCTCTCGCCGTGCCCCCACCGAAGACCTGGCCGACGGCGTCATGAGCGAGGTCCGAGCCGCGGTGCTCACCGGCCGC
>NZ_KB714633.1:1303-1563 GCF_000349585.1 Dietzia sp. UCD-THP | reverse complement strand
CCGCGCAGGTCGATCTCGACCGCATCTGGGCCGAGCGCACCGCACAGTTCCTCTCCGAGAAACACATCCCCGTCGTCGTCCGCATCAAGACCTCACGTCGTGAGGAACTGCTGGAGAATGCCAGCGCTGTCCGGGCCGAGGAACCGGAGCTGGATGATTGGATCCGCCTCGACGTGACCTTCGAAGACCTGCGCCACGCGGTGTGGGCAGTGTGGCGGCTTGATACGGACGCCGAAGTACTAGTGTCGCGTGTCGTTAGT
>NZ_KB714633.1:0-1186 GCF_000349585.1 Dietzia sp. UCD-THP | reverse complement strand
CATGCCGACCGGAGACACAACGTCCGTGGTCAGTACAGCTAGTGTCGCGTGTCGTTAGTTCCTAAATGCTTGGGCGTTTGGGAGAATGGGTTATGCCCAATAACCCAGCTCCGGCTTTGATTCTTCGTGATGGTGACCGCGAGGAGTTGGAGTCGTGGACGCGGTCAACGTCGATCCAATCGGGGTTGGCGATGCGGGCGCGGATCATCCTGCTCGCGGCGGAAGGTCAGGCGAACTCTCGGATCGCTGACCGGGAGCGAACGACGCCGACGACGGTGTGGAAGTGGCGAGGCAGGTATGAGGCGGATGGGATCGCGGGCCTGTTCGACGAACCGCGCTCTGGCCGGCCGAAGCGGATAGATGACCAGAAGATCATCACCACGACGTTGACTCCTCCGCCGAAGAAGTACGGGGTGACGCACTGGTCCTCACGCCTGCTGGCGGATCATCTGAAGATCGGTAACGCCACCGTGGCCAGGGCGTGGCGCAAGTTCGGCGTGCAGCCTTGGCGGGCCGGAACGTTCAAGTTCTCCACCGATCCCGAACTGGTCGCGAAGGTCACCGACGTGGTGGGGTTGTACTTGGCGCCACCGGACAACGCGATCGTGTTGTGTGTTGACGAGAAGAGTCAGATCCAGGCGCTGGATAGGACCGCGCCGATGCTGCCGATGCGCACCGGCAGCATCGAAAGGCACACCCACGATTACAAGCGGCACGGCACCACGACTCTGTTCGCCGCGTTGGACATTGCGACCGGGCACGTCACCGGCGCGGTCAAGCCGAAGCATCGCCATCAGGAGTTCCTGGCGTTCCTGCGTCAACTCGACCGCGCCTACCCGGAGGTTGACCTGCACTTGGTGATGGACAACTACGCCACCCACAAAACCCCGGCAGTGAAGGTGTGGCTGGCACAGCATCCGCGGTTCCACGTGCACTTCACCCCGACGTCCGGATCCTGGCTCAACCTCGTGGAAGTCTGGTTCGGGATCATCGACCGGCAGGCCATCCGCCGTGGTGTCTTTACATCCGTCAAGGACCTCAATGCCAAGATTCGCCAGTTCATCACGGGCTGGAACGACCGCAAACACCCGTTCGTCTGGACTAAAACCCCCGAACAGATCCTCGCGAAAGCGAACCCTAAACCAACTTCAGAAACGCGACACTAGGGCGTGTCTCCCATAGCTGA
>NZ_KB714632.1:69647-172314 GCF_000349585.1 Dietzia sp. UCD-THP | reverse complement strand
CAGATGCGAAGAGCCGGTAAAACACCGGGGTTACTTTACAACTCTAGAGTCATTGTCAGCTCGACGGGGAGAGGATCCCGTCGGGTAACACATCACCTGTAGGGAGTCGAAACATGGGTCTAGTCGCCGGTTTGATCGGAATCGTGGGGGATCTGCTCCACCTGCTGCTGGGTGGCCTGTAGGCCGCGAGCCCACGCTCGACTGACGGCGCCCCTCTCCAGACGTGGAGAGGGGCGCCGTTTCGTATGCAGGTCCGCTCAGGCCTCGGCGGTCCCCTGCTGGAAGGTCTGCCGCCAGGAGTCCCGAGAGCGTACCCACACCGAGCTGCGCAGGATCTGCCCGCCACGGGAACGCTCCCGCCACACGAGCAGGACCGTGTCCGAGGTCAGTTGCCGCGCCTCGAGGATCTCCATCGTCCGTTCTCCCGAGGCCTGATCGGGTGATCCGCAGGCGGCGAGCCTGTCGGCGCGTGACCACACTTCTCCACGGGCGCACACGTGGCTCCACGAGGGGTCCAGGAGTTCCTCGAGCCGGCGTCGGTCGGCTCGGACGGCATCGTCGAGCAGCGACCGTTCGAGCGCCGCCACGAGATCGACGGCCGATTGGTCGGGTGCGGAGAGCGTGGGCGTGGACGGCTGCGCACCCGACCCGGGCGGTGAGGCGGCGGCCTCGTGATCGGTGAGGCTGAACAGGTCCGGCTCGATGTCCGCGGTCCCCATCGTTCCGCTCGGCGGGGCAGCGGCGGCGCGCGCGGCCGCTGGAGTCCCGGTCCGAGTGCCCCCGTCGACCGCGGGGGGTACGGCCGGGTCATCACCCGCGCCGACCGACCGCGCCCCGGGGAAACCGGGGCCGGCCTCGGGCTCACGACGCGCCGCATGCGCCTTGGCGGCGCCGTTGGCGAGGATGTCCGCCTTCTCGTTGAGCGCGTGTCCGGCGTGTCCCTTAACCCATTCGAAGGTGACCTCGCGGCCCGCCATGGCCTCGTCGAGCGCCTTCATGACCTCGACGTTGAGGACCGGCTTGCCGTCGGCCTTCTTCCAGCCCTTCCGCTTCCACCCGGCCATCCACTTGGTCACCGAGTTGATGACGTATTGCGAGTCGCACAGGATGTGGAGCGGCTCGGGGTAGTGCGCTGTCTGGCGGAGAAGGTCCAGGACGGCGGTGAGTTCGCCCTGGTTGTTCGTGCCCCTGGCCCACCCGCCGCAGCGCCAACGAGACTCGTCGATGTACCAGGCCCATCCGGCAGGGCCGGGGTTTCCGAGAGCGGAGCCGTCCGCGGCGGCGATGATCGTCACGTCACGCGATCCTGCCACCGTGGCCGGTGGGGGATCCCACCGGCCACGGTCATCGGGTCACCTGGGAACTCATCCCTGCAGTTCGCCGTCCTCGATGCCGTCCAGGTCGATCATCGGCGACCGCCTGCGCTCATCGAGTCGTGCGGCCCGGGCGGCTTCCCGCATCTCGATCCCGTCGGTGACGAAGTCGCCGATCTCCTTGGCGATGGATCCCACCGCGTCGGTGATGATGACGGCGATCCGGCCGACGAGTGACGCCCCCGCCTGGACACCTGCCTGGACCTGGTCCTTGTTGCGCTCGAAGTCGCCCATTGGAGCCGCTCCCTTCGTCAGTGGTGTCCACGAAGGTACCCCGGCTCAGGCGGTCGGTGTCACCTTCCTGCGCTCGATGAGCACGGCCGGGGTATCCGCCGGGGTGGGCGGTAGCGGCAGGGCCAGGCGGAACATCTTGACCCACACGTTCGCCACCTGCTTCCACAGCGGGCCGGTCGTGTACGGGAGTCCGTGCTCCTCGCAGATCGCGCGCACCTCCTCGGCGATCTCCGGATAGCGGTGCGCGGGCAGGTCGGGGAAGAGGTGGTGCTCGATCTGGTGCGAGAGGTTGCCGGTGGCCAGGTGCATGAACGGGCTGCCCGAGATGTTGGCCGAGCCGAGCATCTGGCGCACATACCACTCGCCACGGGTCTCCTCGGCCGTCTCCTCCTGGGTGAAGACCTGGGCGCCGGAGGGGAAGTGCCCGCAGAAGATCACCGAGAACGCCCAGACGTTGCGGACGAGGTTGGCGGTGAGGTTCCCGGCGAAGGTGAGCGGGAACAGCGGCCCGGTGAGTGCCGGGTGGACGATGTAGTCCTTGGCGACCTGACCTCGCATCTTGCCCCACCAGCCGGCGAGCAGGCCCTTGACGTCCGACCACTTGCGCTTGCCCTTGAGCACGTTGTCGTACTCCAGGTCGTGGAGCATGACGCCCCACTCGAACGCCATCATGAGTCCGAACGCGTACAGCGGGTTACCCAGGCGCAGCGGGGTCCACTTCTGCTCGTACTCCATGCGCAGGATGCCGTATCCGATGTCGCGGTCGAGATCGAGGATGTTGGTGTGCGTGTGGTGCATGTAGTTGTGCGAGTGCCGCCACTGGTCGGACGGGCACACGTTGTCCCACTCGAAGCTGGACGAATGGAGCATGTCGTCGCGCATCCAGTCGTACTGGCCGTGCATGACGTTGTGGCCGATCTCCATGTTGTCGAGGATCTTGGAGGCGCTCAGCGCGGCCACCCCTGCGAGCCACGCGGGCGGCAGGAAGCCGAGGAACATCAGGGCGCGCCCGGTCAGCTCGAGTCGACGCTGCATGCGGACCACCCGGAGGATGTAGTCGCGGTCGGCGGTGCCCAGGTCGGCCACCACGCGGTCGCGGATGGCGTCGAGTTCACGGCCGATGATCTCCACCGACTCGGCGGACAGGACCACGGGCTCGGGGGCGGTGGCTTTCGGCTTGGAGGTCTTGGGCTTCGTGGAGCGGATGGTGGGGAGCTGCAGGAGGGTCATGACGGGAGTCCTTCCGGTCGTTCCGGTGGGTACGGGTCGGGTTGTGACGGTGTCGGGGGGTCTAGAGCTCGATCTCGACGTCGCCCACGGGCGCGGAGACACAGATCTGGACCAGGCAACCGGGCTCGGTGTCGACCTCGCCCGTCCTGAGGTCGCGGGTCGCGCCGGAGACCCGGACGGCGGTGCAGGTGTGGCAGATGCCCATCCGGCAGCCGTGCTTCGGGGACAGCCCCGCGGCCTCCGCGCCCTCCAGCAGCGTGGTGCCGGAGTTGTGGGCGGCGACACCGCTCCTGACGTGGGTGACGGTCCCGCCGTCGCCCTCGGGCACGGGTCCGTTGGAGGCGGTGAAGCGCTCGCGGAGGACGTCCCCGTAGCGCTCCGCTCCGAGGACGTCCGACAGGCCGTCGGCCAGGCCGTCGGGTCCACAGAGGAAGACGGTGGCGTCGGAGTGCCACGGTGCCACCTCGTCGAGGTGGCCCTCTGTCAGGTGGCCGACCAGGTCCCGTGACGACGGGTCGGAGGTGACTGACGGGTCCGGGTGGCCCGAGGTGTCTGACGGGTCCGGTGCCACGGTGGGGACCACCCGGACCTCGACCCCGGCGCGCGAGAGTTTACGAATCCGGTCGCGGAACGGGACGTCCTCGACCCGGCGCGCGTAGTGCAGCCAGGCCACCCGACCGGTGGCGCCGTCGCCGCAGTGGCCCTCCCCGACGAGCGTCGAGGCGATGGAGAGCATCGGGGTGATACCGCTGCCGCCGCTGACGAGCAGCACGTCGGTCGGGCGCGACTCCGGCAGGGTGACCTCCCCGACGGGATTGCCGAGGAGAAGACGCATCCCGGGTGCGGCCTCGGACCACAGATACTCCGAGACCACGCCTCCCGGATGGCGTCGGACGGCGATCGTCGCGAGGCCGTCGGATCGGGTGGCGGGATCGACCGGGGAGTAGTGGCGGCGCTGGACGACGCCGTCGACCACCACGCCGATCTCGAGAGCGGCTCCGGGGGCGGGCCGGTCGACCCCCGCCGGGAGACGCAGTGTGATGACGGTGACGTCGGCGACGGGGCGGTCCACGGCGACGACCGTCGCCCCGGTCGGGTCGTCGGACCAGTTCACTCCGAGGGAGCGGACGTAGTGCTCCACAGGGTGCGGAGTGAGCAGGGTGCGGGTGATCCCGCGGGAGAAGAGTCTGCTGATGGTCGGGGCGGTCATGGGGACCTCCGGGAAGTAGCGGTCGGTGTGGTCGTGCGCCATCGGACGCGGCCTACTGCCGTCCGGTGCGGCCCCGACCTCGAAGCCGTGGTCGCACCACGGGGGCGTATCCATCCGGTTCGACCACCGGACGAGTTTGAGTGTACAGACGTTCTCTGAAATGAGAAGAGGGCTCCTTGTGTCTTCTGGATCACAGTGCGCCGGGGGTCCCCAACGTGCCTGTTCGGTCCTCAGCCGATACGATCACGGACGTGGCGACACCCGGGACACGCGCGGAACAGAAGCGGCACACGCGTGCACTGATCGTCGCCGCCGGTCGCAACGCCGTGGCCACGCGGGGGTTCTCCGGCCTCGGCGTCCGCGAGATCGCCCGAGAGGCAGGCATCGTCCCCACCGCGTTCTACCGCCATTTCGAATCGGTCGACGCCCTGGCCACCGAGATCGCTGCCGAGGCCGCCGAGGCGCTCGGCGGCCTGGTCGACGACCTGGTGACCGAGCCGGCATCGGATCCCGCGGTGGACTGGCCCGGGCGGGCCTCGGCCCTGGCGGTCCGCGATCCGCAGACCTGGTCGGTGCTCGCCCGCGGGCTCGTCGACACCACCCACGCTGACCACCGGGTTCTCTCGGCGGCCGTCGACGCCGCGCGCCGGCGGCTGGGGATCGCCCTGGGTCGGCTCGAGACGCTGTCGGGTGCGGATGGGAGTGCGGTCGACGTCGCGGCCGACCTCGTCGTCGTCGTTCTACTGCGACTCGTCGTGGAGGTGGCGGTGGGACGCGACCCCCGCGCGGCCGCCGGCGAGTGCACCGGCCGCCTGCGGATCATCCTCGCCGGGGCCGGCACGGTGTCCTGACCACACGGTCTCCTGACCACACGGTCTCCTGACCACACGGTGTCCCCGCCGCGCGGAGTCTGATCAGCGGCGCGACCGCCTCGCCACAGCCGCTCCCGCCGTCACGACGACCGCGGCCGCCACCACGGCGAGCCACGGAGCGTTCCGTGAGAGCACGGAGCCGGGGGCGGTGCTCGAGCTGCGTTGATCGCCAGGACCCACAGCCCCGAGCGGCCCGGAGGCCAGGTGCTCGGTCCCCGCTTCCGGCTCGATCGGGGGGCCCGTCACCAGGTGCCCCACGGAGGCGTCGGTGTCGAAGCCGGCGTCGAGCAGGAGCGCCGCCTGTTCCCACGGCGACGCGGGCACGCGGGTGCCGTCGAGGAGGACCACCGCCAGGCGTCGACCGTCCCGCTCGGCCGCACCGATGAACGTGTGCCGGGCGTCATCGGTGAAGCCGGTCTTGCCGCCGATCGCCCCCGGGTAGTTGTAGAGCAGCTGATTGTCGTTCGCCAGCACGAACCCGGGGTTGACCGGGGTGCCGTCCCCGCGGAGGCTCGGGCCGGACACCGGTGGCGCGGCGGCCGGATCGGGTGCGCCCGCGCCCTCGCCCGCCGGGTACCCGGGGAACCCGGACATCTGCGTGCCCACGATGCGGGCGAACGCGGGGCGGGTCATGGCGTCGCGGAAGATCAACGACAGGTCGTACGCCGTCGACATCATGCCCGGCCCGTCCAGGCCGTTCACGGTGGCGGCGTGGGTACTGACGGCACCCAATCCGGCTGCGTGTGCGTTCATCGCCTCCAGCGTCGCCTCGACCCCGCCCATCCGCCGCGCGAGCACGAGGGCGGCGTCGTTGCCCGACGACATGAGCAGTCCCCGCACCAGGCGGTCCACCGAGTACTGGCCGCCCGGACCGATACCCACCAGGCTGCCCTCGGCGCCCTGGAGATCCTCGTCGGTCACCGTGACGACCCGGTCGGCGTCCAGGGCGTCCAGCGCCACCGTGGCGAGCAGGGTCTTGATGAGGCTGGCCGGGCGGTACCGACCGTGGGGATCGCGCGCGGCCACCACCTCTCCGGTGTCCAGGTCCGAGATCATCCACGCGCTGGCGGTGACATCGCGTGGCACCTCGAACCCGTCCGGCGCCACGATCTCGCAGCCTGCCAGGGCATCGCCGCCCGCCGGGGTCTCGGGGACCGGGGGAGGGGTGGGAGAGGTCTGGCCGGTCAGCGGCACCTCGGATTCGTCCACGGGGGCGGGCGGGGAGGTGCGGTACGGGCACCCGGTGATGTCGCGGGGGGTGTCGAAGTAGTCGGGTGAGGTGGTCGACGGCAACACCGCGGCCGGCGGGGGCTCGGTGACCGCGGTCGTGAGTGCCGGCTCGGCCGCGGTCGCCGGGGCGGTGAGAGCGAACGGCGCAGATCCCACGAGGGCGGCCGTGACGAGGGCCGCGAGTCGGAGCAGCCGGGGTCGTCGTGGGCGGGTCACGGAGAGCGAGTCTACGTCCGGACGGGTCGGAATCGGGCCGGACCCACCGAACGGCAGCGGGGCCGCACCCTCCGCTCGGGAGGGTGCGGCCCCGCAGGGGAGACCGGGGGTCAGCGCGCGAACAGCAGGGCGCGCTTGACCTCCTGGATCGCCTTGGTCACCTGGATGCCGCGGGGGCACGCATCGGTGCAGTTGAAGGTCGTGCGGCACCGCCACACACCCTCGGCGTCGTTGAGGATCTCCAGACGCTCGGCGGCGCCCTCGTCACGGGAGTCGAAGATGAACCGGTGGGCGTTGACGATCGACGCCGGGCCGAAGTACGAACCGTCAGCCCAGAACACCGGGCACGAGGTCGTGCAGCAGGCGCAGAGGATGCACTTGGTGGTGTCGTCGAAGCGGGCCCGGTCCGTCTGGGACTGGATCCGCTCGGCCGTCGGCTGGTTCCCGGACGTGATGAGGTAGGGCATGACGTCACGGAACGACTTGAAGAACGGCTCCATGTCGACGTACAGGTCCTTCTCCACCGGCAAGCCACGGATCGGGGCGATGGTGATGGTGATGGACTTGCCGTCCTTGGGGAGCATGTCCTTCATGAGGACCTTGCACGCGAGGCGGTTGACCCCGTTGATCAGCATGGCGTCCGAGCCGCAGATGCCGTGCGCGCACGAGCGTCGGAACGCCAGGCTGCCGTCGATGTAGTTCTTCACGTACATCAACAGGTTGAGCAGACGGTCCGACGGAAGCGCCGGGACCTCGTACTCCTTCCAACCCGCCGCGTCCGGATCCTCCGGGTTGAACCGGGCGATCTTGAGCGTGACCATGGTGGAGCCGGGCGGCACCGGACGGTTCGAGCCCGGGTCCTTGCCGTCGGTGGCCTTGGTGGTGTCGACTGCGGTGGTCATCAGTACTTACGCTCCATCGGCTCGTAGCGGGTCTGCACGACCGGCTTCCAGTCCAGCCGGACCTCCGAGAGGAGGCCGAGGCCGTCCTTGAACGCCATCGTGTGCTTCATGAACTCGTCGTCGTTGCGGTCGGGGTAGTCCTCCCGGGCGTGCCCGCCGCGGGACTCCTTGCGGTTGAGCGCGCTCACCACCGTCACCTCCGCCATCTCCAGGAGGAAGCCCAGCTCGACGGCTTCCAGGAGCTCGGTGTTGAACCGCTTGCCCTTGTCGCTGACGGTCACGTCGGCGTAGCGCTTCTTGAGGGCGCGGATCTCGTCCCGGGCCTCGGTGAGCGACTGTTCGGTGCGGTACACCGACGCCTTGTCGTCCATCATGGCCTGCATCTCGGTACGGATGTCGTTGGCGTTCTCCGTACCGTGCTCCGCGAGCATGCTCTCCATCCACTCGCGGACCATCTTCTCGGGCTCCTCGGGGAGCTCGACGAAGTCGTGTCCGGCGGCGTACTCCGCCGCGGCGATCCCCGCCCGGCGGCCGAACACGTTGATGTCCAGCAGCGAGTTGGTGCCCAGCCGGTTGGAGCCGTGCACCGACACGCAGGCGCACTCGCCCGCCGCGTAGAGGCCGGGCACCACGTCGTCGTTGGTGCGCAGGACCTCGCCCTTGATGTTGGTCGGGATGCCGCCCATGACGTAGTGACACGTCGGGAACACCGGGACCAGCTCGGTGACCGGGTCGACGCCCAGGTAGGTCCGGGAGAACTCGGTGATGTCGGGCAGCTTCTCCTCGAGCACGTCCGCCCCGAGGTGGGTCACGTCGATGTAGACGTAGTCCTTGTCGGGCCCGGCGCCGCGGCCCTCGCGCACCTCGAGGACCATCGAGCGGGCGACGATGTCGCGCGGCGCGAGGTCCTTGATGGTGGGGGCGTAGCGCTCCATGAAGCGCTCGCCATCCGCGTTGCGCAGGATGCCGCCCTCGCCGCGGACCGCCTCGGAGATGAGGATGCCCAGGCCGGCGAGGCCCGTCGGGTGGAACTGGTGGAACTCCATGTCCTCCAGGGGCAGGCCCTTGCGGAAGACCACGGCCATGCCGTCACCGGTGAGGGTGTGGGCGTTGGAGGTGGTCTTGTACATCCGCCCCGACCCGCCGGTCGCGAAGACGGTGGCCTTGGAGTGGAAGACGTGCAGGTCGCCGGAGGCCAGCTCGTAGGCCACGCACCCGGTGGCGACCGGCCCGTCGGGGGTCTCCGTGAGGCACAGGTCGAGGACGTAGAACTCGTTGAAGAACTCCACATCGTGCTTGACGCAGTTCTGGTACAGCGTCTGCAGGATCATGTGCCCGGTGCGGTCGGCCGCGTAACAGGCCCGGCGCACGGGTGCCTTCCCGTGGTCACGGGTGTGGCCACCGAAGCGGCGCTGGTCGATCTTGCCCTCGGGCGTGCGGTTGAACGGAAGACCCATGTTCTCCAGGTCGATGACGGCGGTGATGGCCTCCTTGGCCATGATCTCCGCGGCGTCCTGGTCGACGAGGTAGTCGCCGCCCTTGACCGTGTCGAACGTGTGCCACTCCCAGTTGTCCTCCTCCACGTTCGCGAGGGCGGCGCACATGCCGCCCTGGGCGGCGCCGGTGTGGGAGCGGGTGGGGTAGAGCTTGGTGAGGACGGCGGTGCGGGTCCGCGGGCCCGCCTCGATGGCCGCGCGCATGCCTGCGCCGCCGGCGCCGACGATTACCACGTCGTACTGGTGCTGGTGGACCTGACGATCGGTCATGGGATTCTCAGTGCTCGCTTTCGAAGTGGAACGGTCCGCAGGCGTCGATCAGACGTCGTAGGCGAGGCCGAAGAGGGCGTAGGTGCCCAGGGCCAGGACGAGGACGGTCGCGGCGATGAGGATCGCGTTGAGCCAGAACCGCGTCGAGTCCTTGCGCGAATAGTCCGCGATGACCGTCCGGACACCGTTCGCACCGTGGAGCTGGGCGAGCCAGAGCATGAGGAGGTCCCACGTGGCCCAGAACGGGCTCTGCCAGCGATCCGCGACGTACGCCCAGTCGATCCGTTGGACTCCCTCGTCGATCATGAGGCCGACGGTGAGGTGCCCGAGCGTGAGGATGACCAGTGCGACGCCCGAGGCGCGCATGAAGATCCATGCGGTCCGCTCGAAGTTGCCGCGCGAGCGCAGGCGCGGCGAGCGGGGCTGGGCGAGCGAGGCGGGGCGATCGTATGACGTCTGGAGAACAGGTGCGTCTGCCATGATGATCGTTCTCCTTAGATGTGCTGGAAGAGAAGGAAGAGGAGGCGGGCGGTCGCCGCGGCGAAGACCACGACCCAGATCGCCAGGACGGCCCAGAGCATCTGGCGCTGGTACTTCGCGCCCTTGGACCAGAAGTCGATGGCGACGATCCGCAGACCGTTCAGCGCGTGGAAGAGGACCAGTGCGACCAGGCCGATCTCGAGCATCCCGACGATCGGGGTCTTGTACGAGTCGATGACTGCGTTGTAGGTCTCCGGGCTCACCGTGACGAGCGAGGTGTCCAGCACGTGCACGAAGAGGAAGAAGAAGATCGCCACGCCAGAGACACGGTGCGCGACCCACGACCACATCCCCGGGTCACCCTTGTAGATGCTGATCTTCTTGTTGGGGGCCGGACGCGCCGGCGCCTGCGCAGTACTCATGGGCTTGTCGTGCCTCCGAATCGTCTGGGCGTGGTGCCATCGGCGCGCGGTTCCTGCCCGAGAGCACAGCGGGCGCCTACTAGGACTTTAGACCTGTCAGGCCGCGGACGAGAAGCAGGGTGGGTAGCGTGGTCCGGACGGGTAATGCCTGTTAGGGGACCCTAAATGAAGTTACCGAAGGGTAGAAACGGGTGTCGTTCGACGAAACCGCAGCACAAGGGAACGTGGCCGACACCGGTCTGCGCGAGGCCGCGACGACGGCCGCCCGGAACGCCTACCGGCCGTACTCGGGATTGGGGGTGGGGGCCGCCGCGCTGGCGTCCGGACACGGCGGCGACGGGCGCAGGATCGTGACCGGCTGCAACGTCGAGAACGCGTCGTATGGGCTCACCCTCTGCGCTGAATGCTCGCTCGTCTCCGATCTCCACCGCACGGGCGGCGGGCGGCTGCTCGAGATCGTCATCGTCACGGTCGGCGGTGACCCGTTGGCGCCGTGTGGCAGGTGTCGCCAGCTCCTCCACGAACACGGTGGTCCGGAGCTGGTGGTCCACACGTCCCGTGGGCCGGTCCACCTCGCCGAACTCCTGCCGGATGCCTTCGGGCCGGAGGACCTGACGTGAGCCGTCGCATCGATGCCGTGCGGATCATCGAGGCCAAGCGCGACGGGAAGGAGCTCGACGACGATGAGATCGACTGGATCGTCGACGGCTACACCCGGGGACGCGTCCCGCCCGAGCAGATGTCGGCGCTGGCGATGGCGGTGTACTTCCGGGGCATGACGGACCGCGAGATCGCCCGGTGGACCTCCGCCATGGTGGAGTCCGGCACCCGGCTGGACCTGTCCCGTCTGACCCGGGCGGGTCGGCGCGTGCCCACGGTGGACAAACACTCGACCGGCGGGGTCGGCGACTCGGTGACGCTCGTCCTGACCCCGTTGCTGGCGACCTGGGAGCTGGCGGTGCCCCAGCTCTCGGGACGCGGGCTCGGTCACACGGGCGGAACACTGGACAAGCTCGAGTCGATCCCCGGCTGGCGCGCCGATCTGGACGCCGACACCCGGCGCCGGATCCTCGAGGAGACCGGGGCCGTGATCTGTGCTGCCGGGGCCGATCTCGCCCCCGCGGACCGGGCCCTCTACGCCCTGCGGGACGTCACCGGGACCGTGCCGTCGATCCCCATGGTGGCGGCCTCGATCATGAGCAAGAAAATCGCCGAGGGCACCGGCGCCCTGGTGCTCGACGTCAAGTTCGGATCGGGTGCCTTCCGGCCTGAGCGCGCGGACGCGGAGGAACTGGCCCGGGTGATGGTCGGGATCGGCACGGCTGCCGGAGTCCGGACCAGCGCCCTGGTGACCGCCAACCACACGCCGCTGGGTCGCGCGGTGGGCAACGCCCTCGAGGTGGCCGAGTGTGTCGAGATCCTGGCCGGCGGTGGCCCGCCGGACATGGTCGACCTGACCTGCGCGCTGGCGCGGGAGGCCCTGGCCACGGTGGGGATCGACGGTGACCCCCGTGAACGGCTCGCGGACGGGCGGGCGATGGATTCGTTCCGCGCCATGATCACCGCCCAGGGCGGCGACCCCCACGCGGCGCTCCCGGTGGCCGCGGAGACGCAGGAGGTGCGGGCACCCGGCTCGGGGGTGGTGCGGTGGGACGCGCTGGGGGTGGGCCGGGCCTCGTGGTTGGCCGGTGCCGGGCGGACCCGACCGGGCGAGGCCGTCGACCCGGCGGCCGGTGTGGTGCTGCACCGGGTCGAGGGGGATCCGGTGCGGCTCGGGGACGTGGTGGCCACGGTTCACGCCGGGGACCCGGGGCGGCTGCCCGCGGCGTGCGCCGAGCTCGCGTCGGCCCTGGAGATCGGTGGACCCGGCGCGGCTCGTGGACCGGCCGGCGTGGTGGTGGGCCGGCTGCGCGGGTGGTGAGGCGCCGGCCCGCCGACTCGACCAGACCGCCGACCAGCCCGTCGACCAGCCCATCGAGAAGAGAGTTTCGACCGCATCGGCCGAGTGGAAGTGTGCGAAACGCTCTTCTCGACGAGTCCGGGCCGGCCCGGTCCAGTCCGGTCCGGCCCGGGAGGGGTCAGGCGATGTCGGGTGTGGTCATCAGGCGTTCGACGTCGTCGACCAGGTCGCGCCACTCGCCGGCCTCGTCGTCGAACGGGGCACTGGGCTCGAGCAGCCTGGTGTCGTCCGGGTTGAGGACGTAGTGGAGGAATCGGCGCAACGCGGTCCCCCGGCCGGTCACGGCGGCCTCGAGGCCGGAGTCTCCCACGTAGGTCGCGAGGTCGGTGATCAGCTCGACTGCGAGTCCGAGCTGATCGGCGTCGACCATCCCGGGGCCGACCTCGATATCGCGGTCGAGACCGGCGAGAACGTAGGTGTTGTCCTCGGTCACGTGGATGTCCAGACTGCCGTCGGTCGCCGCGATCTTGACACGCTCGTAGGTCGCCACGTGGCTGAGGGTCTCGTCGTCGTTGTCCGCCAGGTACCGGGCCAGGCCCCTGGGGCTGGTGAACACGTACGCCTGGTCACCGTCGCCGAGGAACACCGGCCGATCGCCGAGGTAACACCGCAGACTGAGGTACTCCTGGTCGGCGAAGATGATCTTCACGGGGTCGATCCCGACCGTCTCCCAGAGGGAGCCCTCCGGGTAGCCGGTGGGGGCGGCCTCGGGTTCGGGCGCGGGTTCGGGGAGCGCGGCCTCGGCGGCGTCCAGGTCCGCGCGTGCGCGGTCGACCTCGTTCGGCCGCACCTCGGGCGTGGTCATGACGTCCTGGATGGCGTCGAGTACGTCGTCCCAGCCCTTGGCGACGGTCTTGCGGATCGATTTCCACAGTTTCAACCCGTCCCGCCCGTAGAACTCGTCCATTCCGCGGGTGACGGCGGCCAGGATCGGGTTGCCGTTGAAGAACTTGGTGACCGTGTCCAGCTCGCACACCTCCCCGATCGATCGGGCGATCGCGAAGGCCTGGTCGATCTCGTCGACCGACGACTCCGTGGGGTTCTCACCGAGGAGTTCGAGTACTCCGACGAGGTCGTAGCAGTTCTCCTCGGCCGCACGGAACGCCAGGACGTCCGACGCCGCGAACTCGGCCCAGGAGGGGTGGTCCTGGAGGTCGTGTGGCGCGCCGCTCCGGACCAGGGCGAGGAGTTCGGCGGTCGAGTCGAAGGCGTAGAGGTCCTCGTCGAGTCCGAGGAACGCCTCCCAGTCGTCGTTGTCCTCTCGCCAACTGGGTGCCCAGAGGGTCGTGACGTCTCCTTCAGGGAGACCGAGCTCGATCGGGACGATGTCCTTGGCCATGCGGGTCAGCATATCCACGGCCAGTCACCCGGTGCCACGGCCCGCCGACGGGTCGCCTGCCGGGATGGGGGACTGGTCGCCGGCCGGGGTCCCGTCGGTCTGTCTGCGGGCGGTCACCGCGAGCTCGACCGACCCCGAGACCAGTTCGGCCCGCCGGGCGTTGGCCTGGACGACCGCGCTGGACGTGGCCTCGAGGATGGCGGACGCCACCGCATCGCATCCGTGCCCGCGGAGTCCGGTCGCAAGTACCAGGTCGATCACCGTGCCACCGGAATCGGCGGTGGCGGTCGCGATCCGGTCCCGACTCGAGGCCACCACCCGGAGGGACTCCAGTTGGTCGTGCGCGGACTCCCACTCGGCCGCGATCCCGCGGAGGCGGCCGAGGAAGGCGTCGACGTCCAGCCCTCCGGCGCTCACCTCGACCCCCCGTCCGGCTCGTCGTCCGCCTCCAGCCACTGCGCCCGGTCCCACTCCTGACCGTCCCACTCCTCTTCTGCCAACCGGTCGAGGAGATCACGGGCCTCACCCGCCGCGACGGTGAGGGCGCGCAGCACCGCCCTCGCGACATCCGCGGGTGGGCGGTCGAGCAGCCCGGCGGGCAGGGCCAGACCCACCGGCACGCCGTCGGTACCGACCTCGGCGACGACGCCGGTCATCGGGTCGGTGTGGCGGCAGGTCTCGGGCGCCATCAGCCGGTCGGACGGTAGAACCCGTGGAAGGACATACCGATGTTGTCGGTGCGCAGCCCCGACACCGACACGGGGTCCCCGGCCTCGACGAGTTGGCCGTTGCCGATGTACATCGCGACGTGGCCGTCCCACACGGCCAGATCGCCCGGCATGAGGTCGGACGCGGCTACCTGCGCACCCACCCCCTGCTCCTGCGCCAAACGCGGGATCTCCACCCCCGCGTCCCGGTACGCCCACTGGGTCAGGCCGCTGCAGTCCAGGCCCTGGCCCGGAGTCGTCCCGCCCCACACGTAAGGCACACCTTGCTGGCTGAGGGCGTTGCGGACGGCTCCGGCAGCTTGCTCGTTGGGGGCGGTGGCCACCGATCCGTCGGGCAGGAGCACGTCGACGCCGCCTCCGACGACGCCTGCCCCTGCGGACCCCCCGGCGACGCCCGTGGAACCGTCGGACCCACCCGCCGACACGGACCCGCCCGCCGGCACGGCGCCGTCCGCCGACACTACACCTCCCGCCGACACGGCGCCGCCGATCGACGCGGTCCCCGTGGCGGCGAGTGAGCCCGGCCCGGAACCCGTGTGGGCGGCGGTCGAGGCGTTGATCACGCCACCCGTGCTCGAGTCGGCGATCACACCGGGCGTGCGCGGGGCCTCGGGGATGCCTGCAGCGATGGCGCGCATCTCGAGGGTCGGTCCCTTGAGTTCGAGTTGGACCCGCTCCGCCACTTGGATGCCGCGGGCCAGGTGCTCGGTGGCCAGTCCGAGCAGCGCCACCTGGCCGGGCGGGGTCATCAGAGCGGGCCCCAGCGCGGCCGCCCGGGTGAGGAACTGCTGCACGATGCCGATCACCTCGACGGTGCCGCGGACGACGATGTCCGCCGCCACGGCGGTGACCCTGGCGATCTCGGCGGCGGACTCGCCGAGCGCCCCGACCGTGCGACCGATCTCGGCCACCGAGTGGGCGGCGCCGAGGGAGGCCAGCGAGTCCCACGTCTCGGAGAGCAGTCGTTCGAGCGGTGGCCCGAGCCGTTGGGCCACCTCCAGCCCGTCGCTCACCGGTCGCATGACGTCCCGAGCCGGTTCGGGGACGAACTCCTCCGCCGAGAGCAGGTCGAGGATCTGCCGGATGGGCCCCGCGTAGGCCAGCGCGTCGGCGATCACCGGGCCGGACCCTCGATCCCGGACACCTGGGCCCCGGCCGCCCCGATGGCCTCGGCGCCCGCCACGTCGGACTCGGCGTACACCCGGCCGGTCTCGAGGACCAGGTGCCCGGCGGCATCGCTCACCCGCGCCACCCCGGCGAGCACCTCGCGATGCCGCGCGGTGGCGGCGAGCAGGGCGGACATGAAGTCGGCCCCGACCGGCCCGAGGACCGGTGCCACCTCGTCCACGGGCAGCGAGTCCACGGCCCCGAGCACGCCCCCCAGGGCGTCCGCCAACGTGGTCAACCCCGTACCCAGCTCCCGCAGTCCGTCCACGTGGACGTCGATCGCTCCGTCCGCCATTACCTCGCCCCTCATCGCCTTCTCGTCCCGTCACAGGGTTCGACGCCTCGCGGGCCCGCACCGGTTCCGCCCGGTCGGGGATTCCCCTGCTGTGGAATCCTGTCGGGCATGGACATCATCGTCGTGGATCACCCGTTGGTCGGAGACCGGCTCCGCACGCTGCGCGACTCCGCCACCGACACCGCCGGCTTCCGGGCGGCGATGGACGCACTCGGCACCATGCTCTGCTACGAGGCCTTCCGCTCCATCCCGACCACCGAGGTCCCCGTGACCACACCGGTGGCCGAGACGACGGGGGTCGCGGTCGACGGCGTCCCGCTCGTGGTGCCTGTCCTGCGTGCGGGGCTGGGTCTGCTGGACCCGGCCACCCGGTTGCTCCCGGGCGCGCAGGTCGGGTTCGTGGGCCTGGCGCGCGACGAGGAGACCCACACCCCGGTGTCCTATCTGTGCTCCCTGCCGGACGACCTCGCCGGACGGCACGTCGTCGTGCTGGACCCGATGCTCGCCACCGGGGGGTCGCTGGTCTCGACCTTGGAGACCCTGGCCGAACGAGGCGCCACCGGGGTCACCGTGGTGTGCGTCCTGTGCGCTCCGGAGGGGATCGAGACCGTGCGGTCGTCGGGACTGGCGGCGCGACTCGTCACCGCGACCATCGACGAGCGGCTCGACGACGACGCCTTCATCGTCCCCGGGCTCGGCGACGCGGGCGACCGCCTGTTCGGCCCCCGCTGAGCTGGACTTCCGCTGAGCTGCGACTACCGCTGACCGTGCCCCCGCCCCTCAGGAGGTGATGGCGGCGGCGACGCGATCTGCCAGAGCGGTCAGCCGTCGTCCGGCGTCCTCCCGGTCGGACCTCGACGGTCGTGGTGTCGTCCACGACTCGACGTAGGACTTGAGCAGGGGCTCGGTGCCCGATGGGCGGATCACCGCCCGGGCGCCCGGGACCGACACGCGGACACCGTCCGTGCCGTCCAACGGGGTCACCGTGCCGGTCGAGCCCAGCCGTTCGGCCGCGCGACGGAGCGCGGCGTCGGGGTCGGCGCCGGGGACGAGTGGATGGGCGACGTTGTGCCGCAGGTGCGCACCGAACTCCTCGGCGAGCGCGTCGAGCCCCGCCCCGACCGACCGTCCGGCCGACCCGACCATCGCGCACCACGCGCCGGCCGCGGAGATGCCGTCCTTGTCCGCCACCACCCGGGGGAGCACACAGTGGCCGATCGCCTCCTCGTAGGCGTAGAGCAGGGGATCGGCTGCGCGGACCAGCCATTTGAACCCGGTGAGCGTCTCCACGTGCCGGCCCCCGCGGGCCGGGACGAGGAGCGAGGGCAGTCTCGACGACACGATGGTGGAGGCCACGACCGGGACGCCTGACCTCGAGCCCGACGCCCGGACCGATCCGGGGAGCGGGGTGGTCAGCAGGTGGTCGGCGAGCAGCCCGCCGGTGTCGTCGCCGTCGAGCATCCGCCATCGCCCGTCCGGGGCCCGGTATCCCACCGCGCACCGGTCCGCGTCCGGATCGAGCGCCAGCGCGACGTCGGCCCCGATCTCCTCCGCGACCCCCCGGAGGCGCAGGGTGGTGGCCGGCCGCTCCGGATTGGGTGACTCGACGGTGGGGAAGTCCGGATCCGGGCGCTCCTGTCCGGGCACCAGGGTCACGTCGTCGACCCCGATCCCGGCCAGGACGCGTCGGCAGATCTCGCCGCCCACCCCGTGCACGGGGGTCAGGGCCACGCGCGGGGGCCGGGCGGGGGCGGGCAGACCGGCCACGACGGAGTCCACGTAGTCGTCGATGAGCGTGGGGTCCACCCGCGCACCGGTCGCGCCGGTCTCCGGGACGCCGACCCCCTCACGCTCCGCCGTCCTGAGGTGCTGTTCGATGTGGGAGTCCGTGGGGGGGACGATCTGCGCTCCCTCCGGGCCGTAGACCTTGATCCCGTTGTCGGTGGCGGGGTTGTGTGAGGCCGTCACCATCAGTCCGGCGACCGCGCCCCTGGACCGCACGGCCGCCGCGATGACGGGGGTGGGGACGGGCGAGCCCGGGACGACGACGACGAGACCGTGCGCGGTCAGGACGGCGGCCACCACGTCCACGAACCCCGCGGAGCCGTGCCGGGCGTCACCCCCCACGATGACGGTCGACCCGGCGGGTTCCTGCGTCCGCACGTGGCGGGCGACGGCGGTGGCGACGAGGGCGACCGTGCCGGCGTTCATCCGCTCCGGCCCCGGACCCATCGGGGCGCGAACTCCCGCGGTGCCGAAGGTCAGGGGCACGGCGCGCTCCCGGGCATGTCCTGCTCAGCTCCGTGCGGCGGCGGGCACGAGCGCGCGGAGGGCACGCGAGAGCCGCCCGGATCCGGCGGTCCCCGCGGCCAGGACCTCGGCGTGGTCGAGGGGCTGCCCGGTGACCCCGGCGGCGAGATTGGTCACCAGTGACACCCCTACCACCCGCAGTCCGAGCCCCCTGGCAGCAACGGTCTCCGGGACGGTCGACATCCCCACGAGGTCGGCGCCGAGGGTGCGCAGCATCCTGATCTCGGCCGGGGTCTCGTACTGGGGCCCGGGCATCGCGGCGTAGACGCCCTCGGCCGGTCGGGCCCCGGTGGCCGCCCGGAGCGCCTCCGCCGCGATGTGGCGCAGACGCGGCGAGTAGGCGTCCACGAGGTCGACGAAGGCGGGGCCGGACAGGGGGGACCGGCCCGTCAGGTTGAGGTGGTCGCGGATCAGCACGAGCTCACCCACCGTGAGATCGTCCCGGACACCGCCGGCGGCGTTGGTGAGCACGAGGACGTCGGAGCCGACCGCGGCCGCGACGTGTGCGGGGTGGACCACGGGCTCGGTGCCCACGCCCTCGTAGAGGTGGGTGCGCCCGGCCACCGCCAACACCGGCACCCCGTCGACGAGGCAGCTCGTCACCGTCCCGCGGTGACCGGCGACCGACGGTGGCGCGAACCCGGGCAGCCCGGCCATCGGGATGGCCACCGCGGTTCCGGGGTCGGCCAGTCCCACGACCACATCGGACCAGCCGGAACCGAGGACGAGGGTCACCCGGTGGGCGGGCCGCCCGCTCGCGCGCGCAACGGCGTCCGCGGCCGCGCGGGCGTCGGCGGTGGGGGAGAGCAGGGGCGGCGTGGACACGGGTGTACCCGGCGCCCTACGCGCCGGGGCCGACGTTGCGGGATTCCCGGGTGCGCAGTTCGCGCACATAGGGGTCGGGCGCGCCGGCGCACTCCGCGGCATCCGCCAGGAGACCCAGGTACCGCGCCGACGGCAGGCCCCCTTCGAAGGCGTCCATGACGTACAGCCAGACCAGTTCCGTGCCCTCCGCCGGGCCGGGGGAGGGCGAGGCGACCGCGAACTCGGACTCCTGGGCGCCGACCGGGGGCCCCGGGGGGACGGCGGGACGGCGTTCGACGCGGACCCGGATCTTCCGTGCCGGTATCGAGTCCGTGCCCTCCCATCGGTCGAGGGCGCGGGCGTCGTCGTCGGGGACGTCGTAGAGCACCACGAACACCCTCGAATCCGGGTCCTCGACCACCGTGGCGACGGCGCCCTCCCACGTCGGGTCCTCGCCCGCGAAGGTCAGACGCCAGCCGTGCAGCCACGCGGTTCCGGCGAACGGTGAGTGCGGCGCGCGGGCGTTCATCTGTTCGGGATGCATGTTGGTCCCGTACGCGGCGTAGAGAGGCACGGCGACCAGAGTAGTCCCTCGGCCGGGTGTGGCCCCGGCGTCCTCCGGCCCCGTGCCGCCGGTTCGACTACCGTGTACCGCGGACGCGACGCGGTCCACCACAGTGGCCCGCGGCGCCCGGCCCCGACCCCGTGACCCGTGGAGGACCACCTGTGACGCAGCGCATCATCATCATCGGCGGCGGTCCCGCCGGTTACGAGGCCGCCCTGGTGGCCGCCCAGTACGGTGCGGACGTCACGATCGTGGACGCCGAGGGGATCGGCGGGAACTGCGTGCTCACCGACTGCGTGCCCTCCAAGACGTTCATCGCGACCACGGGCGTGCGCACGGACATGCGCCGCGCCGAGGAGATGGGCGTCGAGATGCACTTCGACCCCACCGCCTACCGGCTCGGCCAGGTCAACGGCCGGGTCAAGTCGCTGGCCCGCGCCCAGTCCGCCGACATCAGGTCCCAACTCCAGCGCGAGGGCGTGCGGCTGCTGTCGGGGACCGCGCGGCTGCACGATTCTCGGCCGGGAATGGCCTCGCACCGCGTCCTGGTGTCCCTGGACAACGGCCAGGAGAAGATCCTCGACGCGGACGTGGTCCTGCTCGCCACCGGCTCCAATCCGCGCATCCTCTCCGGCGCGGAGCCCGACGGGGAGCGGATCCTGACCTGGCGGCAGCTCTACGACCTCACCGAGCTCCCCTCGCATCTGGTGGTCGTGGGGTCCGGTGTGACCGGTGCCGAGTTCGTCTCCGCGTTCACGGAGATGGGCGTCAAGGTCACCATGGTCTCCAGCCGTGACCGCGTCCTGCCACACGAGGACGCCGACGCCGCGCTGGTACTCGAGGAGGCGCTCAGCGAGCGCGGCGTCGCGCTGGTCAAGCACGCCCGCGCGGACGCGGTCGAGCACCACGAGGACGGGATCATCGTCCGACTGGGCGACGGCCGGACCGTCAAGGGGTCGCATGCCCTGATGTGCGTGGGTTCGGTACCCAACACCGGTGACCTGGGGTTGGAGAGCGCCGGCATCGAGGTCCAGCGCAGCGGGCACATCAAGGTCGACCGCGTCTCCCGCACCACCGCCGCCGGGATCTACGCCGCCGGGGACTGCACCGACCTGTTCCCCCTGGCCTCGGTGGCGGCCATGCAGGGACGCATCGCGATGTACCACGCCCTGGGCGAGGGGGTCAGCCCCATCAAACTCCGCACCGTCGCATCGGCGGTCTTCACCCGACCCGAGATCGCCACCGTCGGCATCTCCCACGCGCAGATCGAGAGCGGGGAGGTCCCCGCCCGCGTCGAGGTGTTCCCGCTGGCGGGCAACCCCCGCGCGAAGATGCGCAGCCTCCGCCGCGGCTTCGTGAAGCTCTTCTGTCGCCCCGCCTCCGGGGTGGTGATCGGAGGGGTAATCGTGGCCCCCACTGCGTCCGAGCTCATCCTGCCCGTCTCCGTGGCCGTGCGGAACCAGCTCACCGTGGGCGACCTCGCCGGATCGTTCTCCGTCTACCCCTCGATGACCGGGTCGATCACGGAGGCCGCGCGCCAGCTCATGCGGCACGACGACCTCGACTGATTCGGCGACCCGGTGCCCGGGGTTAAGGCGAGAATTAGATTAGGCTAAGCTCATCTCCGGTGCCCGCCTCGGGGTACCGGAACCGTGAGGAGAAACCGTGATGATGCGACGCCGTCTCGCCGCGCTCGCCGCAGCCGGTTCGCTCGTGGTGGGTCTGGCGGCCTGCACCACGGACGACACCGGGAACGACACCGGGAACGACTCCGAATCGCTGGTGGTCTACTCGGGCCGCAGCGAGAACCTCGTCGGCCCGCTGTTGGCGCAGATCGGGGAGAGGACCGGTATCGACCTCGAGGTGCGGTACGCGAGCACCCCCGAGATGGCCGCCCAGATCGCGGAGGAGGGCCAGGCCAGCCCCGCCGACATCTTCTTCTCCCAGGACGCCGGCGCGCTCGGCGCGCTGTCCAAGGAGGGTCTGCTCGCGGAACTCGACGACACGACCATCGACGTCGTCCCCGCCGAGTACCGGGCCGCCGACGGGACGTGGGTCGCGACGAGCCTGCGGGCACGCGTCCTGGTCTACGACTCCGAGGCCCTGGAGGAGTCAGAGGTCCCGGACACCATCGACGCCCTCACCGAGCCCGAGTGGCGGGGCAAGGTCGGGTACGCCCCCACCAACGCCTCGTTCCAGTCGTTCGTCACCGGTCTACGGGTCGACCGCGGTGACGAGGCGGCCGAGCAGTGGCTCCGCGACTTCCTGGCCAACGAGCCGAAGACCTACGACAACAACAACGCGCTCCTCGAGGCGGCCGACACCGGTGACGTCCAGCTGGGACTGACCAATCACTACTACTGGTACAACACCGCCCAGGAGAAGGGCGAGGAGAACATGCGCGCCCGGGTGCACTACCTGACGCAGGGCGATCCCGGAGCGCTGGTCAACGTGGCCGGAGTCGGCGTGCTCGCCTCGTCCGACCGCCAGGAGGACGCCCTCCGGGTGGTGCAGGAACTCCTCGGCGAGCAGGCCCAGCTCTACTTCCTCGAGGAGTCCAGCGAATACCCGGTCGTGCCGGGGATCACCTCGGACGCCGTCGGACTGCCTCCCTTCGAGACCCTCGGCGGACCCGATATCGACCTCGGTGACCTGGACGGTCTCGAGCAGACCCAGCAGATGCTCACTCGCGTGGGCATGATCTGACAGGTTCGTCATAGACGTCCGTTCCCGTCTCCGTGGCGGCCGCCCCCTCCTCGGGGTGGCCGCCACTGTGGCGTGCTCCGCGGCCCTCATCCCGTTGGTCTACCTGATCATCCGCGCGGGGGAGCGCGGCCCGGCCTACGCCTTCGAGGTGGTCCGGTCCGGTCGGTCCGCCGAACTGCTGGTCAACACCGTCGTGCTGGTGGTCCTGGTCACCGCGGCGAGCGTGGTGGTGGGCGTGACCCTGGCGTGGCTGACGGTGCGGACGGACCTCCCCGGGGCCCCGGTCGTCGGAGCGCTGCTCTGCGTGCCGTTGGCGATGCCCTCCTACGTCCTCGGCTACCTGTGGGTCGCGGACTTCCCCCAGGTCCTGGGGCTGACCGGATCGGTCATCGTGTTGACGATCTCGTGTTACCCGTACGTCTACCTCCCCGCCGCCGCGGCACTGCGGACCGTCGATCCGGGTCTGGAGGAGGTGGCCAGGACCCTGGGGCGCGGGTCGCTCAGGGCCGTGCTCGGCGTGACGTTGCGTCAGATCCGGCCCGCGGTCGCGGCCGGGGCGCTGCTGGTGGCCCTGTACACCCTCTCCGACTTCGGGGCGGTGGCGATGCTGCGGTACGACGCGTTCACCGTCGGGATCTACCACAGCTACCGGGCCTCGTTCGACAGGGTGCCCGCGGCGGTCCTGGCCTGTGTGCTCATCCTGGTGGCGCTCGTGGTGATGGTGGGAGAGCGGCGGGCTCGGCGGGGCGAGGTGGCGAGAGTCGGCGCCGGGGTGGACTCTCTCCCGGACCGGGTCCGGCTCGGACGGCTCATGCCGCCGGCGCTCCTGGCGGTGGGGGTCGTCCTGGCCGGTGGCGTGCTCGCCCCGCTCGTCGGCCTGGTCCGGTGGGTGCGGGCCGCCGCCGAGGTCGACGTCTCGTGGGGTCCCGTCTTCGCGGCCGCGGCCACCACCGCGGGCGTGTCCGGCATCGCGGCGCTGGTGACGATCGTGCTGGCCCTGCCCATCGGCATACTCGCGGCTCGGTCGAACGGCCCGCTCGCCCGGACCACCGAGGCCGTCGCCCAGATCGGCTTCGCCCTGCCCGGGATCACGGTCGGACTGGCGGTGGTCTTCGTGGGGATCCGGTTGGTTCCCGGCCTGTACCAACAGCTCCCCCTGCTGGTGTTCGGGTACGTGGTGCTGTTCCTCCCTCTCGCCGTGGGTGTGGTCCGGTCCGCGATCGGCGCGATACCGACCGCTCTCGAGGACGCCTCGGGGGCGCTGGGGTCCGGTCGGTTCCGGACCTTCCTCCGCGTGGTCGCACCGCTGTCGATGCCGGGCGTTCTCGCCGGGGCGAGCCTGGTGTTCCTCAGCGTGGCCAAGGAACTGCCCGCCACCCTCCTGCTGCGCCCCACCGGAACCGAGACACTGGCCTCCGCGATGTGGGCTCACACCGAGGTGGCGGCCTACTCGCAGGCCGCCCCGTACGCCGCGATGCTGGTGGCCGTGGCCGTGATCCCCGCCGTGGTGCTCGGCAGGTCCTTCGGGTGGGGCGCGGGCGGTTCCGGGCGGGGCGTCCCGGTACGGACCGCACTCTCGGCTCGGTCTGAGGAGACACAGGCGGAGGAGACACAAGCGAGGGAGACACAGGTGAGTGCCGCATGACGGGCAGCAGGCGTCCAGGCGGCGTGCTCGAGCTCTCGGGGGTCGCGGGCGGGTACGGCGGCGCCACCGTCGTCCGGGACCTCGACCTGATCGTGGGCTCGGGTGAGGCGTTGGCCGTTCTCGGCGCGTCCGGTTCGGGCAAGACGACCGTCCTGCGCATGATCGCCGGGCTGCACCCGATCTCGGCGGGACGCGTCCTCGTCGACGGTCGCAGGGTCGACCACCTGCCCGCGCAACACCGCGGGATCGGTCTCGTCCCCCAGCAGGGCGCCCTGTTCCCGCACCTGTCGGTGGCCCGGAACGTCGGTTTCGGACTCGTACCGGTCGATCCGGTGGCACGGTGGCGTAGCCGCGCCGAGCGCGCCGGCCGGGTCCGCGAGGTCCTCGACCTCGTCGGACTGGCGGACCGTGCCGATGCCCGTCCCTCCCAGCTGTCCGGCGGTCAGCAACAACGGGTCGCACTGGCACGTGCGCTCGCCCCGGGCTCGGGGCTGATCCTCCTGGACGAACCGTTCAGCGCTCTCGACGCCGCTCTGCGGGGGCGTGTCCGTGCGGAGGTCTCGGCCCTGCTCGCGGAGTCCGGCGCGACGTCCGTCCTCGTCACCCACGACCGCGCCGAGGCTCTGGCCACGGCTGACCGGGTCGCGGTTCTCATCGACGGTCGCCTCGCGCAGGTCGACACGCCCGAGCGGCTCTACCATCACCCGGTGAGCCGTGAGGTCGCCCAGTTGGCGGGCGAGGTCGTCCTGCTCCCGGCCACCGCGGGCGGCGAGGTCGCGCAGACCATCATCGGCACCGTCCCGCTCGATTCGCCCGCGAACGGCGACGGAACCGTCCTGTGGCGCCCCGAGAGCCTATCGGTCCGACGGGTCGGATCAGAGGGCCACGGAGTGTGTACGGGCGTGGAGTTCGTCGGCGCGTCGACCCTCGTCCGGATGCGCTTCGACGGGACCGGGCAGAGCTTCGCGGTCCCGGTCTCGGGTGGCGGGATCGTCGAGGTGGGTGACCGGGTGGAGGTGACGCCCGCGCGGCCCGCCGTCTTCCACGCCGGGCCGCCGACCCCCGGCTGATCAGCTCTGTGTGTGATCAGCTCTCCGTGGCCGCCCATCCCAGGGTCCGTTCGACGGCGTCGTTCCACCGGCCCCACAGGCGCGCGCGCTCGTCCTCGGCCATCCGCGGTTCCCATCGCCGGTCCTCCCGCCACAACTCGCGGAGCCGGTCGGAGGAGTCCCACTGACCCACCGCGAGACCCGCGGCGAACGCGGCGCCCAGCGCGGTGGTCTCGGTGACCTCGGGCCGGATCACGTCGATGCCCAGGATGTCGGCCTGGAACTGCATCAGGTAGTCGTTGACCACCATCCCGCCGTCGACGCGCAGCGCGTCGGCGGTCTCACCGGCATCGGCGGCCATCGCATCGGTCATCTCGCGGGACTGGAACGCCGTGGCCTCGAGCGCGGCCCGCGCCAGGTGCGCCCGCGTGTGGAACCGGGTCAGTCCCACCAGCGTCCCGCGTGCGTCCGGACGCCACCGCGGGGCGAGGAGCCCGGAGAACGCCGGCACGAGGTAGCAGTCGCCGTTGTCGTCGAGGGATCTGGCGAGATCCTCGGTCTCCTCGGCACTCGAGATCACCCCGAGGTTGTCCCGTAGCCACTGCACCAGCGAGCCCGCCACCGCCACGGAGCCCTCCAGGGCGTACACGGGGTCGGCGTCCCCGAGTTGGTAGCAGACGGTGGTGAGCAGCCCGTTGTCGCTGAACTGCGGGGTGGTGCCGGTGTTGAGGAGCAGGAAAGCGCCGGTCCCGTAGGTGTTCTTGGCATCACCGGGGTCGAAGCAGGTCTGGCCGAACATGGCGGCCTGCTGATCACCGAGGATCCCCGCAATGGGGGTGCCGCCGAACATGCGCCGCTCGGTCACCTGACCGATCACCCCCGAGGACGGCACGATGTCGGGCAGCATCGCCCGCGGCACCCCGATCTCGCGGCAGAGCTCGTCACACCACTCCAGGGTCCGCAGGTCCATGAGCAGGGTCCGCGAGGCGTTGGTGACGTCGGTGACGTGCAGAGCCGGTTCGCCGTTGGTGCCGCCGCGGCGGCCGCCGGTCAGGTTCCACACCAGCCACGAGTCGATGGTCCCGGCCAGCAGCTCTCCGGCCTCGGCCCGCTCCGTGCCCCGCCGGCCCTCGGAATCGAGGTGATCGAGGATCCACCGGATCTTCGGACCCGCGAAGTACGTGGACAGGGGCAGGCCGGTGGCGGCCCGGAACCGGTCGTCCCCGTCCGGGTGTGCCGCGGCCAGCCGGGAACAGATCCCGGAGGTACGGGTGTCCTGCCAGACGATCGCGTTGTAGACCGGTTCGCCGGTCTCCCGCTCCCACACCACCACGGTCTCCCGCTGGTTGGTGATCCCGATCGCGCTCACCAGCGCCGGCTCGAGATCGGCGTGGCCGGCCACCTGGGCCATGGTGGTGCGCACGTTCTCCCAGATCTCCAGCGGGTCGTGTTCCACCCATCCGGCCCGGGGCAGGATCTGCCGGTGCTCGACCTGGGCGGTCGCCGCGGGCACCGGGAGACCGTCCTGGTCGAAGAGAATGGCCCGCGAGGACGTGGTCCCCTGGTCGATCGCGAGGATGAAGGTGTTACGCGTCACGTCGCCAGACTACGTCCGGCCGGGCGTAGAGTCGGGCGCGACCGGCCGGAATCCGATACCCGGCCCCGGAGGGAGCACGATGCCCACGAATAGATCTCGGTCCGTAATCGGCCCGGAACACCGGACCGAGGCGTGGCGGAAGCTCTCGGAGGAGTCCTTCGACCTCGTGATCGTGGGCGGTGGCGTGGTGGGCACCGGCAGCGCCGTCGACGCTGCGACCCGCGGCCTGAGCGTGGCGGTGGTGGAGGCGCGCGACTTCGCCGCCGGTACCTCCTCGCGCAGCTCCAAGATGTTCCACGGGGGGCTCCGGTACCTGGAGCAACTCGACTTCGGGCTCGTCGCGGAGGCCCTCCACGAACGCGAGCTGAGCATGACCCGGCTCGCCCCGCACCTGGTCAAGCCCCTGAAGTTCCTCTTCCCGCTCACCCGCCGGTTCTGGGAACGGCCCTACATGGCCGCGGGATTCGTCCTCTATGACCTCATGGGCGGCGCCAAGAGCGTCCCGCCGCAGAAGCACTACAGCCGTGCGGGTGCGCACCGGGTGGCCCCCGGTCTGCGCGAGGACATCGTGGTGGGTGGCATCCGGTACTGGGACACCCTGGTCGACGACGCCCGTCACACCCTCACCCTCGCCCGGACCGCGGCGCTCCACGGAGCGGTGGTCGCCAACTCCACGCAGGTGATCGGGTACCTGCGGGACGGCGACCGGGTGACCGGGGTCCGGGTCCGAGACGCCGAGACCGGAGCGGAGACCGATGTCCGCGCCGAGGTCGTGCTCAACGCGGCCGGGGTGTGGACGGACCATCTGCAGAAGATGCTGGGGGAGGTGGGCGGCTTCACGGTCCGTGCCTCGAAGGGGGTCCACATCGTGGTGGACCGTGACAAGGTCGACTCGGAGGCCGCCCTCATCCTGCGCACCGAGAAGTCGGTGCTCTTCGTCATCCCCTGGGGCGAATACTGGATCATCGGCACCACCGACACCGACTGGCAGCTCGATCTGGCACACCCCGCGGCGACGGGTGCGGACATCGACTACATCCTCGGGCACGTCAACGCCGTGCTCACGACCCCGATCGGGCGGGACGACGTCCGCGGTGTCTACGCGGGACTGCGCCCGCTGCTCTCGGGCGGGGCCGACTCCACCGCCAAGCTCTCGCGGGAACACGCGGTGATGCGCGCCGCGCCCGGGGCCGTGGTGGTGGCGGGCGGCAAGTACACCACCTACCGGGTCATGGCGGCGGACGCGGTCGACGCCGCGGTGGCCGAGTTGGGGCCCGAGCGCGCGGAGACCGTTCCGGCCTCGACCACCGATCACATCCCGCTCCTCGGTGCCGACGGCTACCCGGCGATGGTCAACCGCGCGGACCGGATAGCGGACCACTACGAGATCAGGGAGGAACAGGTCCAGCACCTGCTCGGCCGGTACGGTTCGCGCCTCGAGGACGTGCTCGACCTGGCCGCGGACCGCCCGGACCTGTTTGAGACCCTCGGCGGCGCCGAGCGCTACCTGCGGGTGGAGGTGGTCTACGCCGCGCTCGCGGAGGCCGCGCTGCACCTGGAGGACGTCCTGGTCCGCCGGACCCGGATCTCGATGGAGTACCAGCACGGAGGCGTGGCGTGCGCCCGCGAGGTCGCTCAGCTCATGGCGGGAGTGCTGGACTGGGATGCCGACCGCGTCGAGCGGGAGGTACGGATGTTCGAGCAGCGGGTCGAGGCCGAGCGGGCCAGCCAGGTGACGGAGTCCGACGACGAGGCGGATCACTTCCTTCGCGGCGTCCCCGAGATCCGCGAGTTCCTCGTGGAGGCGGCCGTCGATCCCGCCGTCGCCGAACCGGTGGTCGACCACCCGGGCTGACCGGGGCACGAACCCTACGGGGGAGGGGCGGGGAGGAGGGGCGGGCCGTGACGGCGCCCCCCAACATGAGACGACGGCGCCGCCCGGATGGGCGGCGCCGTCGTCTCAGTTGTGTGGGGTCAGCGGATCACTTGATCTCGCAGAGCACCGTGCCCTGGGTGACCGCGGCACCGGCGTCCACGGACAGGTCGGTGACGACGCCGTCCTTGTGCGCGGTGACCGGGTTCTCCATCTTCATGGCCTCGAGGACGGCGATGAGCTCGCCGGTCTTGACCTCCTGGCCCTCCTCGACGGCCACCTTGACCACGGTGCCCTGCATCGGTGCGGAGACGGCGTCCCCGGAGGCGGCGGCACCGGCGGCGCCACCACGGGTCCGTGCCTTGGCCTTGCGGCGGACGGTGCCCCCGTTGTGGGATCCGCCGAAGGCGAGGTCGCCGGGTAGCGAGACCTCGACGCGGCGGCCGTCCACCTCGACGACGACCTTCTTCCGCTCGACCGGCTCGTCATCGTCGGCGGGGGCGCCGGTGGCGCTCCACGGCTCGATCGGGTTGTCCCACTCCTCCTCGATCCACTTGGTGTAGACGTCGAAGCCCTTTCCGTCACCCACGAAAGCGGGGTTGGCGACGACGTGGGAGTGGAACGGGATGACGGTGGCCATGCCCTCGACCGTGTACTCGGCGAGCGCGCGGGCCGACCGTGCCAGCGCCTGGTCGCGATCCTCGCCCCAGACGATGAGCTTGGCGAGCATCGAGTCGAACTGTCCGCCGATGGTGTCGCCCTGCTCGACGCCAGAGTCGACGCGGACGCCCGGCCCACTGGGCTCGTGGTAGGCCGTGATGGTGCCGGGGGCGGGCAGGAAACCACGGCCGGCGTCCTCACCGTTGATGCGGAACTCGAACGCGTGGCCGCGCGGGGTCGGGTCCTCGGTGAACTCGAGGACCTCGCCCTCGGCGATCTTGAACTGCTGCAGGACCAGGTCGATGCCCGCCGTCTCCTCGGTCACCGGGTGCTCCACCTGGAGCCGGGTGTTGACCTCGAGGAAGGAGATGGTGTCGCCCTGGACCATGTATTCCACGGTGCCGGCGCCGTAGTAGCCGGCCTCCTTGCAGATGGCCTTGGCGGAGTCGTGGATCCGCTTGCGCTGCTCGTCGGTGAGGAACGGGGCGGGGGCCTCCTCGACGAGCTTCTGGAAGCGGCGCTGGAGGGAGCAGTCGCGGGTACCGGCCACGACGACGTTGCCGTGCTGGTCGGCGAGCACCTGCGCCTCGACGTGGCGGGCCTTGTCGAGGTACTGCTCGACAAAGCACTCGCCGCGGCCGAAGGCGGCGGTGGCCTCACGAGTGGCCGAGTCGAAGAGCTCGGCGACCTCCGACATCTCGTGGGCGACCTTCATCCCGCGCCCGCCACCGCCGAAGGCGGCCTTGATGGCGATGGGCAGGCCGTACTGCTCCGCGAACTTCACGACCTCGTCGGCATTGGCGACGGGGTCCTTGGTTCCGGCCGCCATCGGCGCATTGGCCCGCTCGGCGATGTGCCGCGCGGTGACCTTGTCGCCGAGGTCGCGGATGGCGCTCGGCGGGGGGCCGATCCAGATCAGGCCGGCGTCGATGACGGCCTGCGCGAAGTCGGCGTTCTCGGAGAGGAAGCCGTACCCGGGGTGGATGGCGTCGGCGCCGGACTTGGCGGCGGCGTCGAGGATCTTGTCGAAGACCAGGTAGGACTCCGCGGAGGTGGTGCCTCCCAGGGCGAAGGCCTCGTCCGCCAGCTTGACGAAGAGGGCGTCGGCGTCGGGCTCGGCGTACACGGCCACGCTGGCCAGGCCGGCGTCCTTCGCCGCGCGGATCACACGGACGGCGATCTCGCCGCGGTTGGCGACGAGGACCTTGGTGATGTGAGAGCTGGCATGACTGGGCACTCAGGGCCTCCTGGTGATGGACGTCTCTTAGACCGGTGCGCCCGGTGGGGGACCGATATTCTTCAGCAGTCTAATGAGAGGCCCCCCTCATGTGTGGGATTGGGGGTCCGTGAGCTGCCCCGTGGGGCCGGGTGCTTCGGGACTCGGCCTCTCTGACCTGCTGTTCAGGTGCGAAGCTCAGGCCGCCACACCTGGTGCGCGTGGATCCCGCCGTCTTCGAGGAGGCGGCGCAACAGCGGAAGACTGAGTCCGATGACACTCGACGGGTCGCCGTCGATCCGGTCGATGAACCACCCGCCGAGCGATTCGATGGTGAAGGCGCCCGCGCACTCGAGGGGCTCGCCCGTGCGGAGGTACACGTCGAGGTCGGCGTCCGACGGGGCGCCGAAGTGGACGGTGGTGTCGGAGGTGTCGGTCTCTCGCCCGGTGACGACGAGGGGTCCGTCCCCGGTGAGGTCGGCGAGCACGACGGCGTGTCCGGTGATGAGGACCCCGTGACGCCCGCGCATCTTCTGCCACCGCGCCATCGCCCGTTCGTAGGTGTGTGGCTTGCCCTCGAGTCGGCCGTCGACCAGGAGCATCGAATCGCAGCCCACCACGATGAGCGTGTCGGCACCCGCGGCACGGGCCTCGGTCGCGAGTGCCCCGCCCTCACGATCGAGGACGTCCTGCGCCTTGGCGCGGGCCAGTTCCTCCACCACGCGCACATGCGGGGTGCCCGCGGGGAGCGCGGCCTGGAGGGCGTCCTCGTCGACCTGCGGGTGTCGGATGAGCGGGTCCACGCCGGCCTGCTGAAGGATCCGCAGTCGGGACGGGGAGGCCGAAGCGAGGACGAACGTGATCATGGACCCAGCGTAGTCAGGGCCTCAGGCCCGCGACAGCAGCATGGTGACGGTGAGCGTGGTGGGCTCGAGCGCGCGCACCGAGTGCCGCAGCCTCGGTGTGAGGTGGAGTACCTCACCGGGCACCAGGATGACCGTGCGGTCGGGCAGGCCGAACTCCACCCGGCCCCGGAGCACCTGGACGAGGACCGGGTGGTGGGCCGCGTGGTCGCCGAGCTCATGACCCTCCCCGAATTCGAACGCCACGATCTTGGCGGACTCGTCCTCGTGCACAACGGAGGCCCGCGGCCGGTTCTCGAACGGCTCCTCGCGACCGATGATGTCGGTCAGGTGGGTGGCGGTGCCCTCGGTGGTCCCGGCGCGGCTGCCGTGGTCACGGTCGTCCCGCGTGGAGTCGACTGAGGTGGGGGCGGGGGTGGCGGGCTCGGGGGTGGTGGGCTCGTCGGACATTCGGCGCCTCCTGGCAGTTGGTGTACCCCAACCTACGGGCCGGGCGCCCGGTGTGGTTGCCGCGCAGCCGGTCCGCATCCGCCCGCGCGCCTGTACGGACAGACCGTAGCCGCCCCCGGCCCTGGACGCCCGCCTGCGCTTTGGTGCGCGCAGGCGGGCAGGGTCGGGGGCGGCTGTGTGGTGCTGCCGTGTGTGGGCCGGGTCAGTACTGGCGGCGGTTGAGGAACGACGTGGGGTTGTAGCCGAACGGAGGCCGCAGTCGGTCCTCGTAGGACCCCCAGTCGTCCTTGATGCCCGTGGGGAACTCGCCCTCGTGGACGGCGTTACCCTGCGCGGTCGCCAGTACGGCGGACAGGATGCCCACCTCGACCGCGGTGGGGTTGCCGCGCACGACCTGGAAGAACGGCGCCGCGGCCTTGTCGTCCGTGGCCGACTTCTCCGCGTCCTGCTGCTGCTCGGCGGCGGTCACAGCGGGATGTTCCCGTGCTTCTTGGCGGGCACCTCGACGACCTTGCGGTCGAGGAGGCGGAGTGCCTGGGCCACCTGCAGCCGCGTGTGCGACGGCGGGATCACGGCGTCGACATACCCGCGTTCGGCGGCGACGTACGGGTTGACGAGGGTGTCCTCGTACTCGGCCTGGAGCTTCAGGCGCAGCGCGTCGACGTCCTCGCCGTTGGCCGCGGCCTGCTTGAGCTGGTCACGGTAGACGAACCCCACGGCCCCCGACGCGCCCATCACGGCGATCTCGGCCGTCGGCCACGCCAGGTTGATGTCCGCGCCCATGTGCTTGGAGCCCATGACGTCGTAGGCCCCGCCGTAGGCCTTGCGGGTGATCACCGTGACCTTGCCGACGGTGGCCTCACCGTAGGCGTACAGCAGCTTGGCCCCGCGGCGGATGATCCCGTCGAACTCCTGCCCGGTTCCCGGGAGGAAGCCGGGGACGTCGACGAGGGTGAGGATGGGGATGTTGAAGGCGTCGCACGTGCGGACGAAGCGTGCGGCCTTCTCGGACGCCTTGATGTCCAGGCAGCCGGCGAACTGGGTGGGCTGGTTGGCCACCACGCCGACGCTGCGGCCCTCGACCCGGCCGAAGCCCACGATCACGTTCATGGCGAACTGCGCCTGGGTCTCGAGGAACTCGCCGTCGTCGACGATGTGCGAGATGACCTCGTGCATGTCGTACGGGCTGTTGGAGGAGTCCGGGATGATCGTGTCCAGCTCGTGGTCCTCCAGGGTGAGGTTGTCCTCGATCGCTCCCTCGGTCGGCGGGACCGGGAACCGGGGGGCCTCGGCACGATTGTTGCTGGGGAGGTAGGACAGCAGGTCCTTGACGTAGTCGAGGGCGTCCTGCTCGTCGCTCGCGGTGTAATGGGAGACACCGGACTTGGTCATGTGGGTGGTGGCACCCCCCAGTTCCTCCTGGGTGACCTCTTCCCCGGTGACCGTCTTGATGACGTCCGGGCCGGTGACGAACATCTGCGAGGTCTTGTCGACCATCACGGTGAAGTCGGTGAGGGCGGGGGAGTAGACATGCCCGCCGGCGGAGGGGCCCATGATCAGGGACACCTGGGGGATCACCCCGGACGCCTGGACGTTGCGGTGGAAGATCTCGCCGTAGAGACCGAGGGAGACCACACCCTCCTGGATGCGGGCACCGGCGCCGTGGTTGATGCCGATCATCGGGCGTCCGGTCTTGAGCGCCAGGTCCATGACCTTGACGATCTTCTCGCCGTAGACCTCTCCGAGCGAGCCGCCGAAGACGGTGGCGTCCTGCGAGAACACGCAGACGCTGCGGCCGTCGATGGTGCCGTAACCGGTGATGACACCGTCCCCCAGCGGCCGACGCTCGGCCAGGCCGAAGGTCGTGGCGCGGTGGCGGGCGAGGGCGTCGATCTCGACGAACGAACCCGGGTCGAGAAGGTTCTCGATCCTCTCGCGGGCCGTCATCAGGCCCTTGTCGTGCATCTTTTCGATCGCGGCCTGTCCCATCGGGGCGCGGGCTTCGTCGAGGCGCCGACGCAGTTCGGACAGTTTCCCGGCGGTCGTGTGGATGTCGGGCGTCGCAGCGTCGGTCGGGACGTCGTCACTCACGTCCGGTTCTGAGGCAGTCGTCATGTTGTAAGACTCTAACGACTCGGCCGGATGCGTGACGACGTGACCCGGCATACTGCCCCGCACCGGCGCCGCCGTCGGGCGGGGTTCGGACCTACTCTGGTCCTCGTGCACGCAGACACCCGACCCGGATCCCCGCGCCCACTCGACGTCGACGCCCTGCGGCGTGCGCTGGTCGGGACGCCGGACGCGCCCTACACCTCGCTCGAGGTGCTCGAGGAGACCGGGTCCACCAACGCCGAGTCGATCGAGCGGGCGGTCCAGGGTGCCCCGGACCGCAGTGTGCTCCTGGCCGAGTACCAGGCCGCTGGTCGGGGGCGACTCGGACGGACGTGGACGGCGCCGCCGCGGACGCAGGTGGCGCTCAGCGTCCTGCTGCGTCCCGGCGCGGTCTCCCCCGCCCTGTTCGGCTGGCTTCCACTGGTCACGGGGTTGGCGGTCCGCGATGGTCTGGTGGCCGCGGGCGGGGTGGACGCCACCCTGAAATGGCCGAACGACGTCCTCGTCGACGGGTGCAAGATCGCGGGGATCCTCTCGGAGATGACGACCGTGCCCGCGGAGGGCGACTTCAGCCTGCGGCTCCCGGCGCTGGTGGTCGGTCTGGGGATCAACGTGACGCTCACCCGGGAACAGCTGCCCATCCCGCACGCCACCTCGCTCGCCCTCGCGGGTGGCACCACCGACCGCGACGCCGTCGCGCGGGCGGTCCTCGAGGCCCTGGCACGCCGGCACGACCAGTGGCGCGGATGCGAGAGGGGGAGCGGATCGTCCATCTCGGACGCGCTCCTGGTCGAGTACTCGGGCGCCTGCTCGACGCTCGGAGCAGAGGTCCGCGTCCTGCTTCCGGGGGACGTCGTCCGGACCGGTCGGGCCGATCGTGTCGACAGGGAAGGCCGCCTCGTCGTCGTCACCCCGGAGGGAGAGGTGGCCGTGGCCGCCGGGGACGTCACCCACGTCCGCCCCGCCGACGACCGGTGGGGCGGCTGACCCGTGGGGTTCGTCCGTTCGGTTCTCGCGCCGGGGGAGACGCTGATCGTCCACAGTCACCCGCACTGGCGGGCGCTCGTGCGTCCCGGGTTGGTGACGGTGATCGGCGCCGGTCTCGCCGGGATCGCCGGGGGCTTCATCGAGACGCAGGTCGTCCACGCCGGCGACCGCGCCGCCACCTGGGCGATGGTCGCCGGGGTCTACCTCCTCGTGGTCCTGCGTTTCGGCCTGTGGCCCGCGCTGCGGTGGGCGCGCACCGATCTGGTGGTGACCGACGAGCGGGTGCTCTACCGGCCGGCGGGGTCGACCCGACGGTGTGTCGACGTGCCACTGCGTCGGATCAGTGCGGTGCGGTTCCGGCACACGCTCACCGACCGGGCGCTGGGCACGGGGTGCCTCATCCTCGAGTGCGGGCACCTGCCGCCGGTGGAGATCGACCACGTCCCCGGTGTGGCGGGCGTCCACGCCGCGGTCTACGACGAACTGCTCCGGCTGCCTCCCGTCCCCCCGCCCGGGCCGTCCGTCGCCCCGCCGCGCTTCCGCTGGGGCCTGCCGGGGCGTCGGTGACCCGGCGCCCGCACGTGAGAACATGGACCCCGTGAACGACGACTCGCGCATCCGCCGCAATCCACTCGGTTCGCCCGTCGTGGCGATGATCGGGGGTGGACAGCTCGCCCGCATGACACACCAGTCGGCGGTGGCGCTCGGCCAGACCCTCCGCGTGCTCGCCGCCGACCCGCAGGACCCGGCGGCACAGGTCACGCCCGACGTCGTCATCGGCGCCCACGACGACCCCGACGCGGTCCGCGGTGTCGCGGCCGGCGCCGACGTGATGACCTTCGACCACGAACACGTCCCCCCGGAGATCCTGGTGGAGCTCGAGTCCGCCGGGGTCGCGGTCCGGCCCCGGGCCTCGGCGCTCATCCACGCCCAGGACAAGCTGGTCATGCGACGGGCGCTCGCCGAGATCGGCGCACCCGTCCCGCCGTTCACGGCCGTGGACTCGGTCGAGGACGTGCGGCGCTTCCATGACGAGCAGCAGGGGCGGATCGTCCTCAAGTCCGCGCGCGGCGGCTACGACGGCCGTGGTGTGTGGATGCCGGAGTCGGTCGAGCAGGCCGAGCGGATCGCGCAGGAGCAGCTCGACGCCGGAGTGCCGATGATGGCCGAGGCGCGGGTGCCGTGGACCCGGGAGCTCTCCGCGCTCGTCGCCCGCTCGCCGTTCGGCCAGGGGGCGGTGTGGCCCGTCGTGGAGACGGTGCAGAGGGACGGCATCTGCGCTGTCGTGGTGGCACCCGCCACGGGATTGCCCGACGATCTCCGGTCCGCGGTCCAGGCCACCGCTCTACGCCTGGCGGAGCACCTCGACGTGACCGGGGTGATGGCGGTCGAGCTCTTCGAGGTCATCGGCGCCGACGGTCGCCCGGGAGTGCTGGTGAACGAACTGGCCATGCGCCCGCACAACTCCGGGCACTGGACCATGGACGGAGCCACCACCAGTCAGTTCGAGCAGCATCTGCGGGCCGTTCTCGACTATCCGCTCGGATCCACCGTCCCGACCGCCCCCGTGACCGTGATGGCCAACGTCCTCGGCGCGGCGGAGACGCCCGCGATGAGCATGGATGAGCGGGTCCACCACCTCGGGGCCAGGTTCCCCCACGCCAAGGTCCACCTCTACGGCAAGTCCGAGCGGCCGGGACGCAAGATCGGACACGTCAACGTGCTCGCCGACCCCGGTGTCGACCCGGATGACCCCGACCAGGTGGCCACGGTGCGCGCGGTGGCCGAACACGCCGCCCACTGGCTCTCCCACGGGGAATGGGCTGACGGCTGGGACCCCCACACGGGGCCGCCGGTCGGGGACTTCGACCGCTGACCCCATCTCTCCTCGGCATCTCTACTCGACGAAAAGGCATCGCAATGACCACACCCTCCGGTGGACCGCAGGTCGGTCTGATCATGGGCAGCGACTCGGACTGGCCCACGATGGAGGCCGCCGCGGAAGCGTTGGCCGAGTTCGGGATCCCCTTCGAGGTGGGGGTGGTCTCGGCGCACCGGACCCCGCAGAAGATGCTGGACTACGCCCGCTCGGCGGCGGGGCGGGGCATCCGGGTGGTGATCGCGGGCGCCGGGGGTGCGGCGCACCTGCCCGGAATGGTCGCCTCCGCCACTCCGCTGCCGGTCATCGGTGTGCCGGTGCCCCTGAAGCACCTCGACGGGATGGACTCGCTGCTGTCCATAGTGCAGATGCCGGCCGGGGTGCCCGTGGCCACCGTGTCGATAGGCGGTGCGCGCAACGCCGGGCTCCTGGCGGTCCGGATCCTCGCCGCCTCCGACGCGGAGCTCCGGTCGCGGATGGAGCACTTCCAGGCCGATCTGGAGGCGATGGTCGAGCGCAAGGACGCCGCGCTCCGCCAGAGGCTGCTCGGCTGAGTCCGGGAGCCTGCTCGGCTTAGCCCCCGCCGCCCGGGCAAGGGGGCGGTGTCCGGCTGGTAACTTGGGTGGTCGGGCGCGGCACGTCAGACCCCGCGGCGAGAACGACGGAGAAGGCGCGCCGTCGGGATCGCCGGGAGGGCCCCCGGACGGTGTCCGCCGCGCGATCAATACCGACGATTCCCTCTTGGAGGACCGCAGATGTCCGGTAACCCCGACTTCGACCTGTATCAGCCCGCGGAGGAGCACGAGGAGCTCCGCGCCGCGATCCGCGCGCTCTCGGAGAAGGAGATCGAGCCGCACGCCGCGGACGTCGACGAGAACGAGCGGTTCCCGCAGGAGGCGCTCGACGCCCTCAACGCCTCGGGGTTCAACGCCGTCCACGTGCCGGAGGAGTACGGCGGACAGGGCGCGGACTCCGTCGCCGCCTGCATCGTCATCGAAGAGGTCGCGCGCGTGTGCGGTTCCTCGTCGCTGATCCCCGCCGTCAACAAGCTCGGCACCATGGGCCTGATCCTCGCCGGGAGCGAGGATCTCAAGCAGAAGGTCCTGCCCGGGATCGCCGAGGGCGCCATGGCCTCCTACGCGCTGTCCGAGCGCGAGGCGGGGTCCGACGCCGCCGCCATGCGCACGCGCGCCCGCCAGGACGGTGACGACTGGATCCTCAACGGCGGCAAGGCGTGGATCACCAACGGTGGCAAGTCCACCTGGTACACCGTCATGGCCGTCACGGACCCGGAGAAGGGCGCCGGCGGGATCTCCGCGTTCATGGTGCACGCGGACGACGAGGGCTTCGGTGTGTCCAAGACCGAGAAGAAGCTCGGGATCAAGGGCTCACCCACCGCGGAGCTGTACTTCGAGAACGTCCGGATCCCCGGTGACCGGATCATCGGCGAGCCGGGCACGGGATTCAAGACCGCGTTGCAGACGCTGGATCACACCCGCCCCACCATCGGTGCCCAGGCCGTGGGTCTGGCGCAGGGCGCCCTCGATGCGGCGATCGCCTACACCAAGGAGCGCAAGCAGTTCGGCAAGGCGATCTCGGACTTCCAGAACACGCAGTTCATGCTGGCCGACATGGCGATGAAGGTCCAGGCCTCGCGCCTGATGGTGTACACCGCCGCCGCCAACGCCGAGCGCGGCAGTGCACCGGGCGGACAGAAACTGGGCTTCATGGCCGCGGCGTCCAAGACGTTCGCCTCGGATGTCGCGATGGAGGTCACCACCAACGCGGTGCAGCTCTTCGGTGGCGCCGGGTACACCCGTGACTTCCCGGTCGAGCGCATGATGCGCGATGCCAAGATCCCCCAGATCTACGAGGGCACCAACCAGATCAACCGCATGGTCATGGCGCGGCAGCTGCTGGCCTGAGCTGGGCTGGCCTGAGCCGGGCTGGCCTGAGCACCGAACCCCGCCGATCCGCCGCTCGCGAGGTCGGGTCCGCCACCCCCTCGCGGGGAGCGGATCCGGCGCGTGGGTGGCGGATCTTCTCGTCCGGGGGCGACCCGGTCAGAGGGTGAGAGTGGTCCGCTCCGTCGTGGCCACGTCGGCGACGCCCGGCGCATCCGCGTCTGAACCTGTGACGAGGACGGCGGAGCCGCCGGAGGCGAAGACCCGGGCGAGCACGGTGAGGGCGTCGTCTCGCTCGCGGCCGGCGACGAGCGCCCGGCCGGCCAGCGTCGGGTCCGCCAGGTCCTCCACCGTCCGGCCGTCGAGCGCGAACTGCCCACGCCCGGAGGGGACGAACGCGTCCGGGTGTATCCGGCACGACTCGGCCAGGTCGATGACCCCCGGGGGGACGGCCACGCCCGCCGCGCCCAACGGTCGGCCCATCGGGTCGGTGGTCATGAGCAGTGTCTCGACGTCGGCGGGCTGGCGGTCCAGGCGGTCGGCGGTCGTGATCACCGCCACGGCGTCCTCCGCCGGCCCGGTCCGCACCTCGGCCCCGGCCCACCAGGCGCCGAGGAGGACCCCGGCGGTGAGCCAGTGGGCAGGCAGGTCGCACACCACCGCGTCCCCGGGCGCCACGGCGACCTCGTCCCGCAGCAGACCGGCGATCTTGGCGGCCCAGTTGGCCGTGGAGACCACGGACAGCTCGATCCGCGACGGTGCCGCGAGGTCGTAGTGGGTGACCAGGGGCGCACCAGGGTCCGCCGCGAGTAGTGGCTGGAGCACGGTGTCTGCGGCGGTGGTCACGGGGCGTCCTCCGGCTGGTCGTTCGGGCGAGGTTCGGTCAGCTCACACAGCGGCTAATTCACACGGCGGCTAATTCACACGGCGGCTAATTCACACGGCGGTTAATTCACACAGGGAACGTCCGAGCCGCCGGCGTCGAAGGTCGGACGCTGTGCGATCGAGGGTGGCAGAGGTGCGTAGTCGGTGGTCTCGGGGGAGTAGGACTCGGTCGCGGTGGCATCCCCCGTGGGACCGCTGTAGTCCTCGGCCAGCACCACGCGGACCGCTCCGGGCGGCACCGCGGGATCCACCTGGACCGGCAGTCCGCCGAGTGCATCGGAGACCGCGAACGCGGCGGGGTCGTCAGCCGATCCCGCCGCGACGTGCGAGGTGTAGGCGGCGGCGGGATCGGTGAGCAGGTCCCCGACGCCGTACCCGAGTTCGGACAGTGAACCGGAGACCCGGGCGGCGAGCCCGTCGATCGCCGTCGTGTTGACCACCGACACCGTGAGGGCCGCGGGGTCGACGCCGGGCGTGCCGGTCGGGGTCTGGTCCTGGTCCTCTTCCGCGTCATCGGCACTGGCGAATCCGCCGACGAACTCCGCGACCTGGTCGGGGTCGACGGTGACGATGGACTCGCCCCACTCGGTGAAGGAGTCGATACTGGTCACCGGAATGGTCTCGAACCGGACGTTACCGCCGCTGATGTCCTGCAGTTTCATCGCGAAGTCGACGAAGTCCCAGTTCTCGTCGATGACGAACGAGCGTCGGGCCGCGTCGACGAGCGCTCCGAGCTTCGTCGGGTCGGCGAGGGTGCCCGCGGACAGGGTCTTCTTGACCAGCTGGGACATGAACGCCTGCTGGCGGACGATCCGGTCGAGGTCGCCTGCGGGCAGGTCGTGCCGCTGCCGCACGAAGCTCAGGGCGTCGGAGCCGGACACCGTCTGGACCCCGGCCCGGAAGTTCGCCCCGGAGAGCGGTTCGTCGACGTCCTCGTTCAGGCACACCGGGACGCCGCCGACGGCATCGGTGAGCAGCACGAATCCCAGCAGGCCTATCTCCGCGTAGTGGTCGGCCTGCACGCCGGTGAGATCCCGGATGGTGTTGATCAGCCCGTTGCGGCCGGCCTGGACGGCGTCCCGCTGGTCCTGCTCGGTGGGCGCGCCGTCGGGGGCCTCGGCCGCGGCGCGGTCCAGGTAGGTCTGCTTGTACCCGGCGTAGACCCCGTTGATCTTGCTGCCCCCGATCTCCCGGGTCTCCACGTAGGCATCCCGCGGAATGGAGATGGCGGTCGCCGAGCTCCCGTCCTCCGGGATCCGGATGAGCAGGATGGTGTCGGTGTTCTCACCCTCGTCCTCGCCGGTCCGGATGGTCGCGAGCTCCTCCTGGCTCAGCGCGTTGCCCTGGGCGTCGGTCCGGTTGTCCGTGCCGACCAGGAGGATGTCGACGGCGCCGTCGAGCCCGCCGTCCCCCATCTCGAGGCCGCCCGCCGAGGACAGGTCGGAGCTCAGACCGTTGAACAGCGACCAGCCCACACCGGTGACCAGGAGGCAGAAGACGGAGACGAGGGCGGCGAGGGCGCGGGCGATCCGCGATCCCACCGGACGCGAGGGGGTCGCGTGGCGCCGGCCCCGCCCCGGGGCGGGTGCGCGCCGGGGCGTCGCTGGTACCTCGGCGCTCATCCACCGTCCTTGTCGTCGAATCGGGGGCCGCGCGAGGCCGCCGAAGATTCCCCCACGGTACCGCGCCGCGCGCCGGGCGTCGGAATCGGCGTGCGGCGTCGTAGGGTGTTGCGGGTGACGACCCGACTGCCCGTCGTGACGGTGACCTATTCGCCCGGCGACCATCTGAGCCGATTCGTCGAGACCCTGCCCGGGTCCACGACGCGGCCGGTGGCGCTGGTGATGGCGGACAACGGCTCCACCGACGGCGCGCCCGAGGCCGCGGCGGCCGCGCACGACTTCGCCGAGTTCCTCCCGACGGGAGGGAACCTGGGGTACGGGACCGCGATCAACCGCGCCGTGACCGAGATCTCCCGGCGACCGGCCGATTTCGACCAGGAGTTCGTGGTGGTCGTCAATCCGGACGTGTGGTTCGAGCCGGGATCGGTGGACGCGTTGCTGGACGCCGCCGAGCGGTGGCCCCGGGCGGCGGCGTTCGGCCCCATGATCGCCGAGACGGACGGGTCCGTGTATCCCTCGGCCCGCGCCGTGCCGAGCCTCGGCGCCGGGATCGGTCACGCGCTGCTGGGCCCGGTGTGGCCCGGCAACCCGTGGACCGCCCGCTATCTCGATGACGCCGACATGGATTCCGAGCGGACCGCAGGGTGGTTGTCCGGGTCGTGCCTGCTGCTGCGGCGTGAGGCGTTCGACGCGGTGGGAGGGTTCGACGAGCGCTACTTCATGTACCTGGAGGACGTGGACCTGGGGGACCGGCTGGGCCGCGCCGGCTGGCACAACGTCTACGTGCCGTCATCGGTGATCCACCACGACCAGGGCCACGCGGCCAGGACCGTGCCGGAGTTCACCCTCCGGGCGCATCACCGCAGCGCGTACCTGTTCCAGGCGGACAGGCATCCGCATGCCTGGCAGGCCCCGTTACGCTGGGCCCTCCGCGCGGGTCTGGCGCTACGGTGCCGACTCGCGATCCGATCCGCCCGGCGTGGCCTTCGCTGACGCGGACGACGAGACCAACCACCGGCCCCCGGGCCGCGCCAGCGCGCGGCCCGGGGGCCACGACACCGGGAGCAGGACAGTGACCTCGACGACCCCCACCGGCGCCGCGCCGCGCGATCCGATCACAGACACCGAGGCGGTGGTCCTGGTGGGCGGGAAGGGGACCCGCCTGCGCCCGCTGACGATCTCGGCGCCCAAGCCCATGCTGCCCACGGCCGGTGTGCCCTTCCTCACCCATCTGCTCTCGAGGATCCGGGCGGCGGGCATCCGGCGGGTGGTGTTGGGTACGTCGTTCAAAGCCGAGGTGTTCGAGGAGCATTTCGGTGACGGGTCCGATCTCGACCTGGAACTGACGTACGTGGTGGAGACCGAGCCGCTGGGGACGGGCGGCGGCATCCGCAACGTTCTGGACGAGCTCACCGCCTCGACGATCATGGTGTTCAACGGGGACGTGCTGGGCGGTACCGATCTCACCCGGATCCTCGACCTGCACCACGCCAGGAACGCCGACCTGACGATGCATTTGGTCCGGGTCTCCGATCCCCGGGCCTTCGGCTGTGTGCCGACCGGTGACGACGGCCGGGTCCTGGAGTTCCTGGAGAAGACGCAGGACCCGCCGACCGATCAGATCAACGCCGGCTGTTACGTCTTCCGGCGCGAGTTGATCGCGCAGATCCCCGAGGGCGTCCCCGTCTCGGTGGAGCGCGAGACCTTCCCGCAGCTGCTCGCCGAGGGCAAGCGGGTCTACGGTTTCGTGGACTCGGCGTACTGGCGGGACATGGGCACGCCTGAGGACTTCGTCCGCGGGTCCTCGGACCTCGTCCGCGGCATCGCGCCGTCGCCTGCACTCGAGAGTCATCACGGCGAGGCGCTCGTCCATGAGGGTGCGGGGGTCGGCGCCGGGGCGGTCCTCATCGGGGGGACCGTGGTCGGTCGCGGCGCCGAGATCGGGGCCGGAGCCCGGCTGGACGGCGCCGTGGTCTTCGACGGCGCCCGTATCGAGGCCGGGGCGACGGTCGAACGGTCGATCATCGGCTTCGGCGCGCGCATCGGGCACCGGGCGCTGATTCGCGACGGGGTGATCGGCGACGGCGCGGACATCGGTGCGCGTTGCGAGCTGCTGCGCGGGGCCCGGGTGTGGCCCGGGGTCGTGATCCCCGACGGCGGGATCCGCTACTCCACGGACATGTAGCTCCGCTACTCGACGGACAGGTAACCGTCCCCGGCCGGGCGCGGGGCCCGGGGTGCGACCGGATCGGCCGGGACTCCCACGGCCACCGCCCCGAGGGGTCGCCAGGACGCGGGCAGGGCGAGCTCGCGGCGGGTGGTGTCGGCGGCGAAGATGGTCGATCCCACCCAGCAGGATCCCAGTCCGCGTGCGGCGAGGGAGATCAGTAGCGACTGGACGGCAGCGCCACCGGCCACGGTGAACATGGTCTCCTCGCAGGCGTTGCGCCGTGGGTCCGGGTAGTCGTGGGCGCCGGCCGAGTCGTCGACGAACGGCGCGATGAGCTCGGGGCAGGTGCGGAGGAGATCGCCGCGGGCGAGGCGGCGGGCCAGGATGTCGCCCGAGTGGCCGTCCGCCCGCAGGTCCGCCTCCCAGTCCGCGCGGAGTGCGTCGAGCAGCCGGTGACGCGCGGCGCCGGAGACGCGGACGAACCTCACGGGCGTGCTGTGGTGTGGGGCGGGCGCGGTGAGCGCGTCGGCCACCGCGTCGGCGAGCACCTCCGCGGGGACGGGCTCGTCGGAGAACCGCCGGACCGAGCGACGGCCGGGCACGGCCTCGCGACGGCCCTGTTCCCGACCCTGCGCCAGCGCCTCCGCGGTGCCCAGCCTGAACAGGTCCGATCCGCTGTCCCGGATGAGGTCGCGGGCCCGACTCGGGGTATCGGTCCGGTCGTCGTCGTCATCCACCAGCAGGTGCCCCACCCCTCGCACCACCGCGACGGGACGGGCGCCCAGCTTCCCCTTGACCAGGTCGGCCGCCGCGGCGATCTCGTCGGCCACGGCGACGTCGGTGACGAACAGCTCGTTACCCTGCCGGTCCACGGCTCCGTCGTAGCCGACGGACACGCGCAGGCCGGCGGCACCGATCGCCACGTCGGTCTGGCCGGTGCGCCAGGCGCGGCCCATGGTGTCGGTCACCACCACTCCCACGCGCACTCCGGTCAGTCGGCGCAGGTCCCGGGCGAGGGCGGCGGCGGAGCCGTCGGGGTCCTCAGGGAGCAGGGCGAGCTCGCGGGACTCCACGTTGGAGCCGTCGACCCCGGCGGCGGCCTGGACGATGCCCAGTCGGTTCTCCGTGATCAGGGTCCGGTTGACCCGTGCCACCACCCGCACTGACTCCTCGTCGACGAGTCGGCGGCGCAGGGCGTCCCGCTCGTCGGGGTCGGTGGGCGCGGGCACGATCCGCCCCTCCGTCTTGGACAGCACCTTGGAGGTGAGCACCACGACGTCGCCGTCAATCAGACCGTTCGGGTCGTCGGTGAGCGCGCCGGCGAGGATCCGGGCGAGGTCGTCGCCCGGTCGGAACTCCGGTAGTCCGTCCGGTGCCCACAGTCGGATGTCGGACGGGGCGGCGTGCTCGCCCGCCCACCGCCGGATCTCGGGGACGGCGTCGTCGGTCATCGCCCCGCCCGCGCGGGGACCTCGAGTCCGGCCAGGTCGATGGCGGCGGCCGCCATCCGAGCGGTGGCGTCCGGATCGGTCATGAGCAGCGGCGCCTCGCGGACGGCGATACCGTCCACCTCGCCGTCCCCGCCCCCGGCACCACCGGCCGGACCGTCGCCGGGGGCCACCAGCCACCCGTCGAGCAGCCCCGTACCGGACCGGGCCCCGAAGTGGCGGGCCACGGCAAGGGCGGAGGTCTCGACCCCGATCGCGGTGAGGCACGCGTCGGCCATCCCGCGCAGCACCGCGCCGCCGATCACGGGGCTGACCCCCACGACCGGCGCCGAGGTGGACCGCAGCGCGGCCCGGATCCCGGGGACGGCGAGGATCGCGCCGACGGAGACCACGGGGTTGGAGGGGGCGACGACGACGAGGTCGGCCTCCGCGATGGCCTCGAGGGTCTCCGGGGTGGGCCGGGCCGCGTCGGCGCCGATCTGCACGAACGCCGAGGCCGGCAGCTGCGCCCGGTGGCGGACCCACCACTCCTGGAAGTGGATCGCCCGCTCGCCGGATCCCTGCTCGTCGTCGGGACCGTCGGGGACCACGACGTGCGTCTCACAGCGGTCGTCGGTCACCGGCAGCAGCCGGACGCCGGGCGACCACCGGGTGCACAGCGCCTCGGTGATGTCGGTCAACCGGTATCCGGCACCCAGCATCTGCGTACGGACCAGGTGCGTGGCCAGGTCCTTGTCCCCGAGACCGAACCAGTCGGGCTGGACGCCGTAGGCGGCGAGTTCGTCGCGGCAGTTCCACGTCTCGCCCGCGTGACCCCACCCGCGGTCGGGATCGATGCCCCCGCCGAGGGTGTACATGCAGGTGTCGAGGTCGGGGCAGATCCGGACACCGTGCATCCACGCGTCGTCGCCGACGTTGACCACCGCGTCGAGGCGGTGTGTGGGATCTACTCCGGGCAGCGGGGTTCCCCCACCCGCGGGAGCAGGGTCCAGTCCGAGAAGGCGACGTGCGCCGAGCAGGAAACGGGCGCCACCGACGCCACCGGCCACTACACAGATCCTCACGTCGACCAAGAGTAGTGACGGGGTCGCGGCGCGGACAGGGCGGCCGGGCGTTCCGGCCGCCCTCTCCGATGCGAGGGTGTTCCACGCCACACTGGATCCGGCGTGTCATTGCGGCCGACGGTGGACGGAAATGCTAGATATCCCCGATTTCGCTTGACCTGAACGACTCGCATGTGTGTAATCACAGGTGTGTCATTCGTATCTGAGCGGCACGCGGGGCCGGGCAGACGCACGAGCGACGAGCAACGTAACACGAGGGGATGACCGTGGATCGACAGTCACGCACCGCAGCGGGACCCGAACTGGCCCTGGTCGACCTCGGCACCGGCGCGCTCTTCGTGGAGGACGAGGAGGAGAGCTGGCAGGAGCGGGCACTGTGTTCGCAGACCGATCCTGAGGCCTTCTTCCCGGAGAAGGGCGGCTCCACCCGCGAGGCCAAGAAGATCTGCACGGGATGTGAGGTCAAGGCGGAGTGCCTGGAGTACGCCTTGGCCAACGACGAGCGATTCGGCATCTGGGGTGGACTGTCAGAGCGCGAACGGCGACGGATCAAGCGTGACGCCGTGATGTGAGCGTGCCCCACTGATGTGAGCGTCACCCACTGACTCGAGTCCGCTCGTGCGGATCAGTCTCGCCCGATCAGCTCTCGCCGAGTCAGTCCTCGCCGAGTCAGTCCTCGCCGAGTCAGTCCTCGCCGGGGCCGGCCTCGACGTCGTCGGGGGAGATCTCCAGGTGCTGTGAGACCAGTTCCACCAGCACGGAGTAGATGAGGTCGCGCAGGTCGTCCCCGCCCGGCGCGCGGCGGGTGAGCGGCCTGCGGAACAGGACCAACCGGGCCCGCGTGGGCTGGCCGGCCCGGTCGACGCCCGCCGGGACCAGGCGGGCGAGCGGCACCAGGCCGTCCGCCACCACCTCTTCGGGCCACGTCTCGCCCGGCTTCAACCGCATCCGCGGCACCATGTCCACGGCGAGATCCAGGTGCACCAGGCGGGAATGCCAGTGCTGGTCGATCTCCGCGAACGCCTCGAGCGCGGCGGCGTCGAACTCGGCGGCGCGGCTCCGCCACCGGGGGACCTCCGGCGGCAGGATCGGGCCGCGCGGGCCGTGCCCGCGTCGCGCGGCACGTCGGGAGGTCACCACCCGCGGGCCACGACGGCCGGGGTCTCCCGGGAAGTCCCGTACGGAGATCCGGCTGCCCGAGCACACGTCGTTCTGTCCGGCGCCCGGGATCGCGTTCCCTGTGGGCGGCCGACCGGGGGTCGGTCCGTGTGGGGTCATGAGGCGAGGGTAGCCGCCGCCCCCGACAGCCCGCGGCACCGTGGCGGCGGGTCGCGGCGCACGAGGCGGCCCGACGGGACTACGCTGGGGTCTCGTGAGTGAGAACCGTCGTTGCTGCCGCCCGGGATGTCCCAACCGCGCGGTCGCCACGCTCACCTATGTCTACGCCGACTCGACGGCCGTCGTCGGACCGCTCCCGGCGATCTCGGAGCCCCACTCGTGGGACCTGTGCGCGGCGCACGCCCTGCGCATCACCGCCCCCCGGGGCTGGGATCTGGTCCGCCATCCCGACATCGACGTCTCGGCGGAGGATTCCGACCTCACGGCGCTGCTGGACGCCGTCGCCGGAGGCCCCGTCGGCGGTCGGCGGGCGGGGGCCGCGCTCGTGGACGCCGACCGCCTGCGGCGACTGGGGGTCTCGGACCCCGCCCCGGTGCTCGCAGAGGAGTCGGTCGAGCCCTCCGGCTCCCGCCCCCACCTGCGGGTCGTCCCGAACGCGACCGACCGTGTCGACACGTCGTCCGCGGAGCCCGCCGACGGGGACCGGGAGCCGGGTCCGGAGCTCGGTTGACCGGCCGCCGGCCGCCCCCGACCGCGAGGCGCGGGCCGGGTGGGAACCCGGCGGGTAGGGTCGTCTGATGACACCGTCCGACCGCCTCTCATCCCTGGAGCAGCACGTGCCACGCACCGCCGAGTCCATCCGAGCAGTCATCAAGGCCTACGACGTCCGCGGCGTCGTGGGGGAGCAGATCGACGAGGATTTCGTTCGCGAGGTCGGCGCGTCGTTCGCCCGGCTGATGCGTTCCGAGGGTTCGGACACCGTCGTGGTGGGTCATGACATGCGTGACTCCTCTCCGGCGCTGTCCAGGGCGTTCGGCGACGGCGTCACCTCCCAGGGGCTCGACGTGGTGACGATCGGCCTCGCCTCGACCGACCAGCTCTACTACGCCTCCGGGATGATCGACTGCCCGGGCGCCATGTTCACCGCCAGCCACAACCCGGCCCGGTACAACGGGATCAAACTCTGCCGTGCGGGCGCCAAGCCGGTCGGTCAGGAGTCCGGCCTCCGCACGATCGCCGACGAGCTCGTCGAAGGTGTGCCCGCCTACGACGGTGAGGCCGGCACGGTCTCCGAGCGTGACGTCCTCGACGGTTACGGCTCCTACCTCCGTGAACTGGTCGATCTCTCGGCAATCCGCCCGCTCAAGGTGGCGGTCGACGCCGGGAACGGGATGGGTGGTCACACGGTGCCCGCGGTCCTCAGCGGCCTGCCGCTGGAGATCGTGCCCCTGTACTTCGAGCTCGACGGTAACTTCCCCAATCACGAGGCCAACCCCCTCGAACCGGCCAACCTGGTCGACCTCCAGTCGTTGGTCCGTGAGAGCGGAGCGGACATCGGGCTCGCGTTCGACGGCGACGCCGACCGCTGCTTCGTGGTGGACGAGCGGGGTGAGCCCGTCGCGCCGTCGGCCATCACCGCGCTGGTGGCCGGCCGCGAACTCGACAAGGAGCCCGGCGCGTCCATCATCTACAACCTCATCACCTCCCGGGCCGTCCCCGAACTGGTCGAGGAGAAGGGCGGCGTCGCGGTCCGGACCCGGGTCGGGCACAGCTTCATCAAGGCGCAGATGGCGGACACCGGTGCGGTCTTCGGCGGCGAACACTCGGCGCACTACTACTTCCGCGACTTCTGGGGCGCCGACTCGGGGATGCTCGCGGCCATGCACACCCTCGCCGCCCTCGGGGAGCAGGACGCCCCGCTCTCGGAGGTGATGGCGGAGTACACCCGGTACGCCGCGTCGGGGGAGATCAACTCGACCCTCGACTCCGCGGAGGCGCAGGTGGCCCGGATGGAGGAGGTCATCGACGCGTTCGCCGGCCGCGCCGTGTCCGTCGACCGGCTCGACGGCGTCACGGTGGACCTCGGGGACGGCGCGTGGTTCAACCTGCGGGCCTCGAACACCGAACCGCTGCTGCGTCTCAACGCGGAGGCGCCCACCGGGGAGGGCGTCGCCGCGGTCGTCGACGAGGTCCTCGCGATCGTCCGTGCCTGACCTCACCAGCGACACGGGGGCCGGCCGGGTCGATCTGGACGACGCCGAGGCCCTCCGATCGTCCGACGCCACCGGCGCACTGCTCCACGCGTCGATGGCGGGTGCCCAGCTCCGGTCGGTCGCGACCGCCGTGGACGCCGGGACCCTGGACGGCCTGGTGGGGTTCCGGCCGCGGTCACTCGTCTGGGTCACCGGGCGGTCGGACCGGGCCCGCCAGGCCGCCCGGGTGGTCGCCGCTCTCTGCGAGACCGTCGGCGGGGCCGCGGTCCCGCCGCTCGTCCACGCCCACACCCTTCCCACGTGGGTCGGGGCCCTGGACGTCGTCCTGGTATCGGGCGACGACGCCGGGGACCGTGACCTCGCATCGGCCGTCGACTCCGCCGCCCACAGGGGCGCCGTCGTCGTGGTGGACGTGCCGAAGGAAGGACCCGTGGGCGAGTCGGGAGGGGGCCGTGCCGTCTGGCTCTCCCCGCTCCCGTACCTCCCGCCGCACCGGGGGGTCCTGCACCACCTGGCCGCGGGGATGGCGGTCCTCACCGCCCTCGGCGTGCCGGGACTGGACGTCGGCGTGGCCGCGGACGTCGTCGACGTCGAACTCGAGGGTCTGGGACCCGATCTCGCGACCCCTGTCAACCCGGCCAAGCTCCTGGCCACCGCCGTCTCCGGCACGGACCCGCTCGTGTGGATCCACGCCGATCCGGTCTCGGCCGCGTACTGCGACCGCGCGGTCGCGGCGTTCTGCGACGCCGGCAGGGTCACGGCGGCCTCCTCCGTCTCGGACGCGGTCCGGTCCCAGGCCGAGCGCGCGCGAGGCCTGCCCGCCGTAGACCCACTCGCGAGTCTGTTCCACGATGACGAGTTGGACGGTGAGCGCGAACACAGGACGATCCGGCACCTCGGTATGGTGTTGAGCGCGGACGAGGAGTTCGTCCGCCTGACCGCGGGTCCGCTCGTGGACGTCGAGTGGATCTCCGATCGCGGTCGGGACACTCTCGGCGCCGCACCGGACCCGTTGAGCGGAAGGGTGGCCGCGCTCATGGCACGGACCGAGCTCTCCGCGGCGTATTACCTGGTGGGGGGGCTCTAGACCCGTGGTGGCACTCAGCCCGGTCGTCCAGGCGTACGCCTGGGGCTCCCGGACCGCGCTCCCCGAGTTGTGCGGGACGCACTCCCCGGCACCGCACCCGGTCGCCGAGCACTGGTTCGGTGCCCACGACTCCGGCTCGTCGCTCTGCGCGGACGGGCGGGGGTTGGACGCACGGATCGCCGCCGACCCCGAGGGGGAACTCGGTGCCCGGGTGGCCGCGCAGCACGGCGGAGGGTTGCCGTTCCTCGTCAAGCTCCTGTCCGCCGAGCAGGCGCTCTCCCTGCAGGCCCACCCGTCCCCGGAGCGGGCGAGAGAGGGGTTCGCCGCGGAGGACGCGCGGGGGATCGCCCTGCACGCACCGGATCGTAACTACCGCGACACCAACCACAAGCCCGAGATCCTGGTGGCGCTGACGGAGTTCCACGCGCTGGTGGGGTTCCGGCCCGTTGCCCGGACCGTGGAGTTGTTGGACGCGTTGGACGTCCCCGCGCTTCGTCCCTACCGCGAGATGCTGGACGGGCAACCGGACGCCGAGGGCCTGCGTGCCGTGTTCACCACCTTCGTGACAATGCCGCACACCGCGCTGGCGACGGTGGTGGCGGACCTCGTCGCCGGGGCCGTCGACTACCTCACGGTGGAAGGCGTCGCCGGGCGGTGGTCGCACGAGGCCACGACTGTGGTGGAGTTGGCCGAGCGCTACCCCACGGACCCGGGGGTCCTCGGCGCCCTGTTGCTGAACAGGGTGGTGCTCCTCCCGGGGGAGGCCGTGTACCTGGGACCGGGTCAGCTCCACGCCTATCTCCGCGGCGTGGGGGTGGAGGTGATGGCCAACTCGGACAACGTCCTGCGCGGGGGACTGACGCCCAAGCACGTCGACGTCCCGGAGCTGATGCGCGTACTCGCGTTCGACCCCCTGCTGGACCCCACGGTCCGGCCGGTCCGGGCCGACCGTGGGATACCGGGGGAGATGGACTACCCCACGCCGGAGCCGGACTTCGCGCTCTCGCGCATCGAGCTCCCCGCCGCCTCCGGTCCCGTCGGCTATCCCACGGACGGCCCGGAGGTCCTGCTGTGTACCTCCGGGTTGGTGCGCGTGACGGAGAACGGGACCACGGAGACACTGGGGCCCGGCCACGCGGTGTGGGTGCCCGCCTCGACTCCGGAGGTCGAGCTGGAGGCCGTGGACGGGGCGACCGTCTTCCGCACCCGTGTCGGCGGTCCGGCGACGGGGACGCCGCACCGGTAGAACACCCCGCTACTGTGGTGCGGGAGTCTTTCCACGAATCACGAGGAGCTGGTCGCACACATGTCCGCTGATCTGCACGTGCAGTCCGTCAACGGTGTCGAGTTCAAGGTGGCGGATCTGTCGCTGGCGGAGGCGGGCCGCAAGCAGATCCGTCTGGCCGAACACGAGATGCCCGGTCTGATGGCGCTGCGGGAGGAGTACGGGGAGCAGCAGCCGCTGGCCGGCGCACGGATCGCCGGGTCGATCCACATGACGGTGCAGACGGCGGTGCTGATCGAGACCCTGACGGCGCTCGGCGCGGAGGTCCGGTGGGCCTCGTGCAACATCTTCTCCACCCAGGACGAGGCGGCCGCCGCCGTCGTCGTGGGCCCGGAGGGCACCCCCGAGGCCCCGTCGGGTGTGCCGGTGTTCGCGTGGAAGGGCGAGACGCTCACCGAGTACTGGTGGTGCACCGAGCAGATCATGACCTGGCCGGGCGCCGATCCCAACATGATCCTCGACGACGGTGGCGACGCCACCATGCTCGTGATCAAGGGCAAGGAGTTCGAGCAGGCCGGAGCCGTGCCGTCGGACGACCCCGCCTGGTCCGCCGAGGAGAAGGTCTTCCACGCGCTGCTGCGCGAGTCCGTGCCGGCCCACCCGGGCAAGTACACGGCCATCGCCGAGTCGGTCCAGGGCGTCACCGAGGAGACCACCACCGGCGTGCACCGCCTGTACCACTTCCACTCCGAGGGCGTGTTGCCGTTCCCCGCGATCAACGTCAACGACGCGGTCACCAAGAGCAAGTTCGACAACAAGTACGGCACCCGCCACTCGCTGCTGGACGGGATCAACCGCGGCACCGACGCCCTCATCGGCGGCAAGAAGGCCCTGGTCTGCGGGTACGGCGACGTGGGCAAGGGCTGCGCCGAGGCCCTGGCCGGTCAGGGCGCGCGTGTCCAGGTCACCGAGATCGACCCGATCAACGCGCTGCAGGCCCTCATGGACGGCTTCGACGTGGTGACGGTCGACGAGGCCATCGAGTCGGCCGACATCATCATCACGGCCACCGGCAACAAGGACATCATCACCTTCGACCACATGACGCGGATGAAGAACAAGGCGATCCTGGGCAACATCGGTCACTTCGACAACGAGATCGACATGGCGGGCCTCGAGTCCGCCGAGGGCGTCTCCCGCATCACCATCAAGCCCCAGGTCGACGAGTTCGTCTTCGACGACGACGGCCGCTCGATCATCGTGCTGTCCGAGGGGCGTCTGCTCAACCTCGGTAACGCCACCGGCCACCCCTCGTTCGTGATGTCCAACAGCTTCTCCGACCAGGTGATCGCCCAGATCGAGCTGTTCAGCAACGCCGACCAGTACCCCGTCGGGGTCCATCTGCTGCCCAAGATCCTGGACGAGAAGGTCGCGCGCCTGCACGTCGAGGCGCTGGGCGGTTCCCTCACCACGCTCGCCAAGGACCAGGCCGAGTACATCGGGGTGGACGTCGAGGGCCCGTACAAGCCCGACCACTACCGGTACTGACCCGTTTTCCGGTGGTCGCGCGACTTGTCGTCGTCGAGGGGCTCGACGGCGCGGGCAAGAACACCCTGACGACCGCCCTGGTCGGTGAGCTCACCGACCGGGGCGTGTCGGTCGGTCGGCTCGCCTTTCCCCGGTACGGGACCCTGCACGCCGACCTCGCCGCGGACGCCCTGCACGGCGGTCAGGCCGGCGCCGCCGACTCGCCGCACGCGATGGCGTTGCTGTTCGCTCTGGACCGGCACGCGGCGCTGGGCGAGCTGGGCGACCTGATCAGCTCCCACGACGTGGTCCTGCTCGACCGTTACGTAGCGTCCAACGCCGCGTACACGGCGGCCCGGCTCGGCCCGGGCCGCCAGGACGAGGTTCTCCGCTGGATCGGTGAGCTCGAGTTCGACCGCCTCGGGTTGCCGACCCCGGACCTGCAGATCCTGCTCGACACCCCTGTCGCGCTGGCGGCCGAGAGGGCGGGATCCCGCGAGACGGCGGACCCGGGTCGGACCCGGGACCTCTACGAGAGGGACGCCGCCCTCCAGGCCGCGACCGGGGAGATCTACCGCCGACTCGCCGCCACCGGGTGGCGCTCGCCCTGGCAGGTGCTGGGCGTCGACCCCGACGTGCGACGGTTGGCCGACCTCGTGGCCGGACACTGAGCGGTCGGAGACCGGACACCGAGCCGAGGCGCGGCCCCGTCCCGCGCGTGCGGGACGGGTAAGGTCTTCATGAACACATGCCGACACACACGCCGACACAAGTGGTGACAATGACCCCGAAGATCCTCGTCGTCGACGACGACGCCGCCCTGGCAGAGATGCTCACCATCGTCCTGCGGGGCGAGGGGTTCGAGACCGAGGTCGTGGGCGACGGTGTCCAGGCCATCGAGACCTTCCGCGCGGTCCAACCCGATCTGGTCCTGCTGGACCTCATGCTCCCGGGCCGGAGCGGGATCGACGTGTGTCGGGACATCCGCGGGGAGTCGCGGGTGCCGATCGTCATGCTCACCGCCAAGACCGACACCGTGGACGTGGTGCTGGGACTCGAGTCCGGGGCCGACGACTACATCATGAAGCCGTTCAAGCCCAAGGAGCTGGTGGCCCGGATCCGGGCGCGGCTGCGGCGTGGTGAGGACGAGCCGAGCGAACTCCTGCACATCGGGGATGTGAGCATCGACGTGCCCGCCCACACGGTGACGCGGGAGGGGACCCCGATTCCGCTCACCCCGCTGGAGTTCGACCTGCTCGTGGAACTCGCGCGAAAGCCCCGCCAGGTCTTCACCCGCGAGGTGCTCCTCGAGCACGTCTGGGGCTACCGTCACTCGGCCGACACCCGGCTGGTCAACGTCCACGTCCAGCGCCTGCGGGCGAAGATCGAGAAGGACCCGGAGAACCCCGAGGTCGTCCTCACCGTGCGCGGCGTCGGGTACAAGGCCGGTCCGGTCTCGTGACCGACCGTCGCACGGACGACGCGTCGGCGTCCTCCGGCGACGAGCGCGACACCAGGGACGTGGCCGACTCGTCGCCGACGCTCAGGGAGCGGCTCCAAGACCTGGATCTCACCGTCATGGGGATGCGGATCGCCAGGATGTGGCGACGTTCCCTCCAGCTCCGCGTGGTCACCTCCACCCTGGCGCTGTCGATGGGGGTGATCCTCACGATCGCGTTCATGTTGCAGAGCCAGATGGCCACACAGTTGCTCTCGACCAAGCTCGACGCCGCGGTCGAGCAGACGGGCAGGCTGCGGGTCACCGTCGAGGCGCAGATCGCCGCGACCGACGAGGGCACGAGTGAACAGTCCCGTCTCGACCAGGCGCGAAGTGCCCTGGGGGAGCGGGGTATCGCCGCGGAGGGCGAATCGGTCCACGCGGGGACCTTCGAGCCGATCCTGGTGGTCCCCGACCAGACCGGCCGGGGCCAGGTCGTCAGCCCGGCCGACGCGCGGGTGCCCGCGGATCTGCAGGCGCTGGTGCAGCGGGGCCTCGTGGCTCAGAAGATCGAACCGGTCGTGTTCCGCGACGAGGAGACCTCGGCGCTCATCATCGGCACCCCCACGGACTCCTCGATCCCCGGTCTCGAGCTCTACCTGGTCTACCCGCTCATCGCCGAGGAACAGACCCTGGGGATCATGCGCGGGATCGTCGCGACCGCGGGTCTGGCGATCATCGTGCTCAGCGCGGCGATCGCGTGGATGGTCGCACGACAGGTGGTGCTCCCGGTCCGCCAGGCGGCGTCGATCGCTCAGCGGTTCGCCAACGGCCACCTCAAGGAACGGATGGTGATCCGGGGAGAGGATGACGTCGCCCGACTGGCGATGGCGTTCAACGACATGGCGCAGAGCCTGTCCGATCAGATCACCCAGCTGGAGGAGTTCGGGGACCTGCAGAAGCGGTTCACCTCCGACGTCTCCCACGAGCTGCGTACCCCGCTGACGACGGTCCGGATGGCGGCCGACATCATCTCCGACTCGGCCGGGGACCTCGATCCCCCGACCAAGCGTGCGGTGGAGCTGCTGGAGTCCGAGCTCGACCGGTTCGAGAGCCTGCTCACCGACCTCCTCGAGGTCTCCCGCCACGACGCCGGTATGGCGGAACTGTCGATGGCCTCGTTGGACGTGCGCGGGGCGGTCGAGGACGCGGTGTCCACCGTGTCGCACATCGCGGAGTCCGCGGGGGTGCAGGTGGAGCTGGACATGCCGTCCGAACCGGTGATGGCCGAGGTGGACTCCCGTCGGGTCGAGCGGATCCTGCGCAACCTCATCGCCAACGCCCTCGACCACTCGGAGTCCAAGCCCGTGCGGGTGACCCTCCGGGGGTCTGAGGCAGCCCTCGCGGTCTCGGTCCGCGACCACGGGGTGGGGCTCAAGCCCGGCGAGGAGTCGCTGGTGTTCAACCGCTTCTGGCGCGCCGACCCCTCACGGGTTCGTCGGTCGGGCGGGACCGGGCTCGGTCTGGCGATCGCGCTCGAGGACGCCAAGCTCCACGGCGGTCGTCTGGACTGCTGGGGGAGCCCGGGTGAGGGGTCGTGCTTCCGCCTGACCATCCCCCGCCGGCACGGCGGAACCCTCACCTCGAGCCCGCTGCCGCTGACGCCGGAGGACGAGGCGCGGCTGGTGCGGACCGGGTCCCCGACCCCCCTGGCGCGTGTCCCCGGTTCCGAGGAGGTCCGTCCGTGAGCCGCAGCCGGGCATTCCTCGTCGCGATCGCGACGATCTGCGCCACCGTGCTGGCCGCGTCCGGGTGCGCGACCCTGCCCTCGTCGTCGTCCCCCCAGGTCATCGACACGTTCTCTCCGTCCGGCGCCGGACTGGCCGTGCCCACCCCGGTCCCCGACCAGGAACCGGACCTCCTGGTCCGCGACTTCCTCAAGGCCGCGGCGATCGCGGACCAGCGCCACGCCGCGGCCCGGCAGTTCCTCACCCCGGAGGCGGCGGACACCTGGGACGATTCGGCGGAGACCACCATCGTCCTGCGGGCAGATCTCAGCGCCGAGGGCGGCCGCGGCGCCGACCGGGCGGAGTACACCCTGCGCGCCGAGAAGGTCGGGTCGCTCGACCCCGGTGGCATCTTCAGGGAGGACGTCGGGCAACTCGAGGTGACGATCGGCCTGGCCCGGCAGGACGGCCAGTGGCGGATCGACCGGCTTCCTCCGGGTGTCGTGATCGAGCGGACCGAGTTCGTCTCGACCTACGCCCAGCGCGACCTGTTCTTCCTCTCCGGATCCGGCGACTCGCTGGTACCGGACACGCGCTGGACGGCCGCGGACCGGACCGATCTGGAGTTCTCGCTGGTCAACCTGCTCGCCACCGGGCCCCGACCGGGCCTCGAGTCCGCCGTGCTGTCCCGGATCCCGGCGTCGGTCTCGGTTCGCCCCGACGATTCCGCCGACGGGCAACAGGGAGCCGGGACCGCCATCGACTTCACGGGCCTGCCGGTGCTGAGCAGCCAGGCCACCACGCAGTTCGCCGCGCAGGTCGTGTGGACCCTGGCCCGTGCGGACGTTCCCGGGCCGTACCGGCTCGAACGGGACGGCGCGCCGCTCGACGAACGCTTCGTCGACGGGTGGACGACGGAGGACGTCCGGACGTTCGACCCCTATCCGCCGGTCGAGCCGATGCGCAACGCGCTCACCGCCGCCGACGGCCTGGTGAGGTTGGACGCCTCCGGCGCCAGACCGGCGGGAGGCCCGTGGTCGCAGGTCCGCGGGGGTCGGAGTGCGACCCTGTCGCACGACGGGGACGCGCTGGCGGTCATCGCCGGCGAGGACCGCGCGGCGCCCCAGCGGCTGCTGATCGGCGCGGTCGACGGCGAGCCCGAGGAAGCCCTCGTCGGTCAGACCCTCACCGGACCGACCTTCCACCCCGTGGACCGGCGCGCCTGGGTGATGGTCGACGACACGAGGTTGGTGCGGGTGGGCATCGGGGTGCAGTCCCCGTCCGTCCAGGAGATGGACGGGGCCCCGCTCCGCGCCCTGGGCTCCCGGTTCACCGGTCTGAGGATCGACCCGTCCGGGGCGCAGCTGGCGGTGGTGGTCGACGGCAAGGTGTTCATCGGCGCCCTGTCCGCGGAGACCGGGCAGCCGCTCGCCGGAACGTTCCGGCAGATCGGCAGGGCGTTGGGGGAGACGGCCGCCGTCGTCGCGTGGCGGGACCGCTCGACGGTCGTGATCGGTCAGAACACCACGGAGGTTCCCGTCACCACGATCACCGTCGACGGCGCGATGACCACGCCGCTGTCCCAGCGCAACATCGCCGGACCCGTCACGGCGGTCGCCGCGGCGGGCCGCGAGGTGTACGTGGTGGACCAGAGGTCCCTGTTGAGGCTCGACACGGTGGCCGAGACCGGGGATCGCTACTGGCGGGAGATCAACGGACTGGCCGCCATCCGGGCGGAGCCGGTCGTCGCGGGCTGACGAGTGCCGACGGGGGCCGACGGGAGACGCGGGCGCCCACCGGGTCCCGGGTGGTCCGCGGCGCTGGCGGATCTGCTGGTCCCGCTCGAGTGTGCCGGGTGCGGGCGCGCGCGGGAGCGATGGTGTCCGCAGTGCGCCCTGAGCCTCGGTGGGAGTCCGCTGCACGTGCGGACACGCGCGGACCTCCCGGTGCCCGTGTGGGCGCTCGCCCGGCACGTCGGGCCCGCCGCCCGGGCCGTGTCGGCGTACAAGGACCGGGGCCGCCCCGACCTCGCCGCCCCCCTCGGTGTCGCGCTCGCGGCAGGGATCGACGCGCTCAGGGCGGAGGGCGAGATCGCGGAGGCGTCGGAACGTCCGACTGTCCTCGTGCCCGCCCCGGCGTCCGGGCGGGCGCGCCGTCGACGCGGGTTCGACCACGTCCGGGGGCTCGTGGACGTCCTCGCGGCCGAACTGGCGGGGTCGGTCCCGGGTGGACCCGTGGCCGTGGCCCCGCTGCTCGAGATCCGGGGCAGGGTCCGCGACGCCGCCGGATTGGACGCGCGGGCGAGGTCCGGCAATCTCTCCGGCCGGATCAGGAGGCGATCACCGGACACACTGATCCGGGCCACGCCCGGGGCGCCGTCGACGGTCACCGAGGTGCTGGAGACGCCGGCGACCGTCCTGCTGGTGGACGACGTGGTCACCACGGGGGCCACGGCCGCCGCGTGCGTCGGTGTGCTGGGCGAGGGCGGTCTGCGCGTCGACGGCGTCCTCGGGGTCACCGCCGCCTGAGGGCGAGGGTGACTTCTGGACGACTTGCGCCCACTGCGGTCCGGTGCGCTGGCGACCGGGTAATGTGGGCGTCGGACGGGGTTCACCAGCGCGTTCACGAGAATTTTGCCGATGGTGTTCCGCGTCCGGAGAGTGTCCACTCAGCCATGTGGGTTGGTCCCTCGACCGGTGTCCCGGGCGGTAACCGGGCCGGTCTCCGGGGCCCGCCGCAGGCCCGATGAGGAGGAGCTTCGATGGCGAAGACCCCCGCAGTCCTGCTCGACCCCGCCACCTTCGACGGTCCGTCGACCGACGACCCCGGTGCCCCTGAAGCGCAGGTGACAATCAAGGGCCGGAACGTCGAGGTCCCCGACCACTTCGCGACCCGGATCCACACCAAGCTCGCGAAGATCGAGAAGATCTCGCCGGCGATCACCCGGTTCGACGTGGTCCTGTTGCACGAGAAGAACCCACGACTGGCCAAGGCCAGCCAGCGGATCGAGATCACCCTCAAGGGCAAGCCGGGCGTCGCCCGCGCGGAGGCCGCCGAGGACACCTTCTACGCCGCCCTGGAGTCGGCGGTGGCCAAGCTCGAGCGGCAGATGCGCAAGGCCCGCACCCGGCGGAAGATCAGCCACTCCGGTCACCGTCGACCGCAGTCCGTCGCCGAGGCCACCGCGGAACTCGCGTCCGAGGCCGCGCCGGCGGACGTGATGGACGAGTACGCCGACGGGCACGACGATCAGCTGCCAGGCCAGATCGTGCGCCGCAAGGAGCACGACGGGACCCCGATGTCGGTCGACGACGCGCTCGAGAAGATGGAGCTCGTGGGACACGACTTCTACCTCTTCCGCGATGCCGAGTCCGGGCGCGCCACCGTCGTCTACCGGCGGCACGCGTTCGATTACGGGCTCATCACGCTGAGCGACGAGGCCTGACGGTCACGGCTCGCACGCCCCGCGGGCGGTCCGGTCCGAATGGACCGGGCCGCCCGCGGCGTGTATCCGAGGCCCACAGCACCTAGGATGAACCGAGGGCCCGCGTGGACCCCGCGCAGGTAGCCAGAATTCCGATCAACCCGACCACGAGGACGTTCGAGACTGTGTCCATCCTTTCCAAGCTGCTCCGAGCCGGCGAAGGTCGAAAGCTCAAGCGGTACAGCGCTCTCGCCGATTACGTGGACACCCTGTCCGAGGCGACGGAGAAGCTGACCGACGACGAGCTCCGCGACAAGACCGACGAGTTCAGGGCTCGGTTGGCGAAGGGTGAGACGCTCGACGACCTGCTCCCCGAGGCGTTCGCGGTGGCCCGCGAGGCCGCCTACCGGGTGCTCGGGCAGCGGCCGTACAAGGTGCAGATCATCGGCGCCATCGTCCTGCACACCGGCGCCGTGGCGGAGATGAAGACCGGTGAGGGCAAGACCCTGACCTGTGTGCTCCCCGCCTACCTCAACGCCCTGTCCGGCCAGGGCGTCCACGTGGTCACGGTCAACGACTACCTGGCCAAGCGCGACGCCGAGTGGATGGGTCGCGTCCACCGGTTCCTCGGACTGTCTGTCGGAGCCATCCTCGGCGGCATGACCCCCGCGCAGCGGCGGGAGTCCTACTCGGCCGACATCACCTACGGCACCAACAACGAGCTCGGCTTCGACTACCTCCGCGACAACATGGCGCACGACACCGCGGAGCTGGTCCAACGTGGCCACAACTACGCGATCGTCGACGAGGTCGACTCGATCCTCATCGACGAGGCGCGGACCCCGCTGATCATCTCGGGCCCCGCCGACGGGTCGAGCAAGTGGTACGGGGAGTTCGCCCGTATCGCCCCCCTGCTCGAGGAGGGAACGCACTACGAGGTCGACCGGAAGAAGCGCACGATCGGTGTGACCGAGCAGGGCGTCGAGTTCGTCGAGGACCAGCTCGGCATCGACAACCTCTACGAGGCGGCGAACTCGCCGCTCGTGAGCTACCTGAACAACTCCATCAAGGCCAAGGAGCTGTTCACCAAGGACAAGGACTACATCGTCCGCGACGGCGACGTGATCATCGTGGACGAGTTCACGGGGCGGGTCCTCGACGGGCGCCGCTACAACGAGGGCATGCACCAGGCCATCGAGGCCAAGGAACGGGTGGAGATCAAGGCCGAGAACCAGACCCTGGCCACCATCACCCTGCAGAACTACTTCCGTCTCTACGAGAAGTTGGCCGGGATGACCGGTACGGCCGAGACCGAGGCCGCCGAGCTCTACTCCATCTACAAGCTCGAGGTCATGCCGATCCCGACCAACCGGCCGATGGCGCGCGAGGATCTGGCCGACCTCATCTACAAGACCGAGGAGTCGAAGTTCGCCGCCGTGGTGGAGGACATCGCCGAGCGCGTCGAGAAGAAGCAGCCGGTCCTCGTGGGCACCGCGTCCGTCGAGCGCAGTGAGCACCTGTCGAGGCAGCTCAACCGCAAGGGCATCAAGCACCACGTCCTCAACGCGAAGTTCCATGCGTCCGAGGCCCAGATCATCGCCCAGGCCGGTCGCCCGGGTGCGGTCACCGTGGCGACCAATATGGCCGGTCGTGGTACCGACATCGTGCTCGGTGGCAACCCGGACATCATCGCCGACCTCAACCTCCGTGAGCGCGGACTCAACCCCGTCGACACCCCGGAGGAGTACGAGGAGGCGTGGGACGCCGAGATCGAGCGCATGCGCAAGCTCAGCAAGGAGGAGGCCGAGCGGGTCCGCGAGGCCGGCGGTCTCTACGTCCTGGGCACCGAGCGACACGACTCCCGGCGGATCGACAACCAGCTGCGCGGCCGCTCGGGTCGCCAGGGCGACCCGGGTGAGTCCCGGTTCTACCTGTCCCTGGGTGACGAGCTCATGCGCCGGTTCAACGGCGCGGCCGTCGAGGCGATCATGAACCGGCTGAGCCTGCCCGACGACGTGCCGATCGAGGCGGGCATGGTCTCGCGGGCGGTGAAGAACGCCCAGACGCAGGTCGAGTCGCAGAACTTCGAGATCCGCAAGGACGTGCTCAAGTACGACGAGGTGATGAACCAGCAGCGCACCGTCATCTACGGCGAGCGCAAGCGGATCCTCGAGGGCGAGGACATCACCGACCAGGTCGAGTCGATGATCTACCAGGTGATCAGTGCGTACGTCGACGGCGCCGCCGCCGAGGGGTACGTCGAGGACTGGGATCTGGACAAGCTGTGGGACGCCCTCGGGCAGCTCTACCCTGTCTCGATCACCGCGCAGTCGATCATCGACGGCGACGAGTACGGGGCGTCGGGCGACCTGTCGGCCAAGAACCTCAAGGACGCGATCCTCGACGACGTCTTCGCCCGGTACGACGAGCGCGAAGCCGAGATCGAGGGCATCGGCGGCGAGGGCGCGATGCGCCAGCTCGAGCGGTCGATCATGCTCCAGGTCCTGGACCGGAAGTGGCGCGAGCATCTCTACGAGATGGACTATCTCAAGGAGGGCATCGGGCTGCGCGCCATGGCCCAGCGCGACCCCCTGGTCGAATACCAGCGCGAGGGCTACGACATGTTCTCGGCGATGATGGACGGTGTGCGCGAGGAGACCGTCGCGTTCCTGTTCAACGTCAAGGTCGAGGCCGGTCAGCAGCAGAAGTCGGTGGCGGCGCCCTCGGCGGCGCAGGCCGCGTCTCTCGCGGGTGCCAATCCGATCCTGCAGGCCGCGGGCACGGGCCGCGACGTGAGCGACGACCAGATGCAGTTCTCGGGCCCGTCGGAGACGGGTGAGGCGCAGCTCGTCGACGAGAGCGCCCCGGCGAACCGTGCCGAGCGCCGTTCCCAGGAACGGCAGGACCGGCTCGACCGCCGTGAGCGTGCGGCCAAGGCCGCGTCCCGAGGGCGCAAGGTCTGACGGTCCCTAGACCAACCGGAGGGCCGTGCAGGTCGCCCCGGTATCGGTGACCCGGATGCGGGCCGCGACGGCGAACAGTCGCGGCCCGCGGGCGTATGTGGCGCAGACCTCGTAGTCCCGGCCACCGCCACCCGGGGACCCGGGGGCGCCCGAGGAGTCCGCGCCTCCCGGATCGGCGGGGTGGATGTGGAGGCGGTGGATCCGCGCCACACCGAGGGCGCGGCCGGGGACGCCGCCGCGGGCCACCGTCCCGAGCATCTCGATGAGGTGGGGCGGGAACGCTCCCCGGGTGTTGCGTGGTGTCCGCTTTCGGTCGACCACCTCGAGTGCCATGATCACCAGCGCGTGCGCTGCCCGCCGCGCCGGCACCGGCACCGCGTGCTCGGGATCCGGCACCGGGACCGCCACCGGGACGGAGTCGGTGACCGGGCCGTTCGCGCGGTCGTGCCGACGGGAGTCGGAGCCGGGCTCCGTCGAGAGCAGCGGCCTGACCATGCATTCGTCCGACCCACACTCCCGGGAGGTCGCGTACCGGCCTGTCGACGGTGACGACACGGGGGTCGATGTCACTGGTGTCGGGGTCATGTGCACTCCTGCTCCCTACGACGAGAACCGGGCCGGTCTCGCATCCCTCTATATGGTGTGACGCGCGGGGCAAAGAGGACGGTTCCGGCTCCACCTCTGCACCGTCGACGGGCGTTGCCTAGGCTGGTGCCATGCGAGGACTGATTGTCGACTACTTCGGGGTGCTGGACGGCACGGAAGAGGACCGCGAGAGCTGGCGGGAGATCTTCATCGGCGCACGTGCCAACGACGTACGCCTGGCGGTCCTCAGCAACGAGCCCGAGGGGCCGGGTGCCGACCGGGTGCGTGAGGACGCCCGCGCCTACGGGATCGATCACGTGGTGCTCAGCGGCCGGACCGGGGTGGAGAAACCCGATCCCGAGGCGTTCCTCGAGGCGGCCAGCCGCCTGGAGCTGGAGCCGCGCGAGTGCGTGATGGTCGACGACGCGATCGAGAACGTCCTGGGCGCGGTCCAGACGGGGATGATCGGAGTGTTCTATCAGGTGTTCGACCGCGCGGCCGTGGAGATCCGCGGGCTGCTCGGACTGGACGAGGCGGTCTGACCGGTGGCGGCCAGGCTGGCGACGGCGGACGCGGATCTGCTCCTCGGGGACGCCACCCGATCACGGAGTCGGCACTCCTGCTCCCTGGCGCTCGTCTCCCGGGACGATCCCTGGGACATCGACCGGGTGATGGAGTTCGTCGACGCCCGGCTCGCCGACGCGCCCCGGTTCCGGCAGCGCATCCGGTACGTCCCCTTCGGTCTGGCGCGGGCGGTCTGGGTCGACGATCCGGACTTCGACCTGAGTTTCCACGTCCGGCGGTCCGCCCTGCCGGCTCCCGGCGGGATACGGCAGCTCGCCGATCTTGTGGCCCGGTTGGTCGACCGTCCGCTCGAGCCCGGCCGGCCACTGTGGGAGCTCTACCTCATCGAGGGCCTCGCCGACGGGCGGCTGGCGGTGCTCACCAAGACCCATCACGTCCTGCTCGGCGGCCCCAACGCCGTGGACCTCGCGCAGGTCCTCATGACCGACGAGAAGGCGTCGGCGGACGTACACGAGGTGGCCACCTGGACCCCCGTCCCGTCTCCGGGCGACGGGGTCCTCGTGCTGGACGCCTTGATCACCATCGCCACGGACCCCCTGGAGCTGGTCCGGCGCTCCGCCCGTCTGGTGAACGCGGTGGAGAGGGCGAGCCGGGGTCTGGTCGGCGCCGCGAGCCTGACCGTTCTGCGCCCGGCCGGGGGACTCGCGGAGATGTTCCGGACCTCCCGACCCCGAGGCAGCCGTGTCGGGCTGGCGTCGTTCCCCCTGGACCGTGCACGCGAGATCGCCCGGGAGCACGACTGCAAGGTCAACGACGTGGTCCTGGCAGTCCTCTGCGGGGCACTGCGGTCGTGGATCCTGTCCTGCGGTCACCCCCTCTCCACCGCTGACACGCTCCGCGCGATCGTCCCGATGGCCGTGTCCTCGGAGTCGGGCCCGGCCGAGGGTTCCGATGGTCCCGAGGCCTCCGCGGAGGCGACTTCCGCGGAGATCGCCTCCGCGCTCATCGGGATGCCGGTGGGGGAGCCCAACCCCAGGATGCGGCTCGCGCAGATCTCCAGGGAGACGGCCACCCAGCGGCATCCCAGACAGGCGGTGGGCGCCAAGTCGTTGGCCCGACTCTCGGGTTTCGCCCCGCCCACCCTGCACGCGCTGGGCTCCCGCGCCGCGATCATGTTGCCGTCGGACAGCTACGACCTGGTCGTCACCAACGCGCCCGGCCCGCAGCACAAGATGTTCTGGGGTGACGGTGAGCTCGCGGAGGTCTATCCCGTCCCGGCGCTGCTCGACGGTCAGGCGCTGGCCGTGTCGATGAGCAGCTATTCGGGGGTCGTCTACTGCGGGTTCACCGCGGACCGTCAGGCGGTGCCGGACGTGGAGGAGATCGGGGAGCTCATCTCCTCGGCGCTGGACGAGCTCACCGGCACCTCCCGCTGACCCGCACCGCCCACCCGAGGAAGGCACCATCATGCGTCTGTTCGTCCCCGCCACGCTCGCGATGCTGGAGACACTGCTCGACAGCGGGGAGATGCCCGTCCGCAGCGGGACCGCTTTCGCGGCGACCCCCGCGCTCGTGGAGTCCTACGCCGAGGGGGACACGGAGGAGATCGAGCACGTGGCGTACCTCGAGGCGGCCCGTGCCTCGCTGCGGTTGCTGGGTGGAGAGATCGACTCCGGTGCGGTGCACGACACGCACCCCTACCGCCGGGTGGTGGTGAGTGTGGACGTCCCCGACGCCGACGCCCAGCCGCGACCGGATCTGGACACCGCCGTGGTGCGCTTGTCCAGGGGGACCGTGGCGATGGAGGAGATCGCCGCCGTCCACGTGGACCTGGCCGGCGCCGCCGATGCCGTCGAGGCCGCGGTCGAGGCCGTGGACCGTGCTGATCTGGGCGACGAGGACGCGGAGCTCACCGTGGGCGACGCACTCGACATCGACCTCGCCTGGTACGACGCGGGTGAACTGCCGTTCCTGTTGAGTCTGCTCTGAAGAGGGTCGGAGAGTCTGCGCCCGTTGGGCGGGATCATGCCCGTGGGGTGCCCGCCAGGCGCTACCCTTCGCTACCGTAGGTTCTCATCTCCGGCACCGTCGGCCCGGTCCTCGGGTCGTGCGGTCCCCGGTCTCAAGGAGGCACCAGTGACCGAGTCGACCAGCGGGCTCAACCGTGTACTGCGCGCAGCGGCTGCGAGGGTTCCGGAACCACGGGCCGCGCACCGATTCCTCAACCGCCTCACGCACCCGCTCCGGATGGACGACTACTCGTCGCTCATCTATCCGCTGTGGTCCTCCCGCGAACTGCGAGGCGAGGTGGTCACGGTGCGCCGCGAGGCGGAGGACACCGTCACGCTGGTGATCAAGCCCGGCTGGGGCGCGACACCGCACTACCAGCCCGGCCAGTACCTGGGAATCGGCGTGCTCCTCGACGGCCGCTGGACCTGGCGCTCCTACTCCCTGACCTCGGCCCCCACCACCGGCCGCGGCGAGTACTCGGTGACCGTCAAGGCGCTGCCGGAGGGACTTCTCAGCAACCACATCGTCGGCACCGTCGAACCCGGGACCATCGTCCGCCTCGCGGCGCCGGCGGGCGACTTCCACCTGCCGACGCCGACCCCTCCCAAGCTGATGTTCGTGACCGCCGGTTCCGGGATCACCCCGGTCATGGGGATGCTCCGGTCCCTGGACCGCCGTTCGGTCACCGAGCCGTTCCCGGACGTCGTCCACGTGCACTCGGTGCGTGAGAGGGACGACGCGCTCTTCTACGACGAGCTGCGCGCCCTCGAGAAGACCCAGCCCGGTTACGTCCTGCATCTCCGGGTGACCAGCGAGGAGGGCCGCATCGACTCGCGCCAGATGTCCGCCCTCGTCCCCGACTGGTCGGAGCGACCGACCTGGGCGTGCGGCCCCAACGCGATGCTCGACGAGCTCGACGAGCACTTCGACGCCACCGACCGGGACGACCTCCACGTGGAGCGCTTCACCGTCAACCGGGACGCCGGAGCCTCGGGCGGCACCGTGACGTTCGGGTCGACCGGCAAGACCGTCGAGCTCGACGGTGCCACCACCATCCTCGAGGGCGGGGAGAAGGTGGGCGTGCAGATGCCCTTCGGCTGCCGGATGGGCATCTGCCAGACGTGTGTCGTGGGACTCGACGAGGGGCACGTCCGCGACCTGCGCAATGGCACCGACCACGGGCCCGGTGAGCGGATCCAGACCTGCGTCTCGGTGGCGTTGGGGGACGTCGAACTCAAGCTCTGACCGCGTCGGCGCGCCGCCCCCGGCCCCTGCTCGCCCCCGATCCGTGCTCAGTCCTGATCCGAACCGAGTGCCCACGCGTCGTTGGACTGCAGGGCGCCGAGGAGTTCTCGGACGGCCAGCGCACGTCGGTGGACTGCGGGGTCGGTGACGGTGTCGAACCTGCACTCCGGATCGGCGGGCGGGCCCTGGTGGGTGCAGCCCCGCGGGCAGTCCTGAGCGATCTCGTCCAGATCGGAGAACGCCGCCACCACGTCGTCGGGTGAGACGTGCGCCAGTCCGAAGCTCCGGATCCCCGGGGTGTCCACCACCCAGCCCCCGGACCCCAGTTCGAGGGCGACCGACTGGGTCGAGGTGTGCCGGCCCTTACCCACGCCCGAGACCACGCCGGTCGCCCGGCGGGCGTCGGGGATCAGACGGTTGACGAGGGTGGACTTGCCGACCCCGGAGTGGCCGATCATGGCGGAGATCCGGCCGTCGATCCGATCGTGCAGGGCCCCGAGGTCGTCGTCGATCCCGGTCCGCAGGACGGGGACGTCGAGTGCCTCGAACTCGGCGGCGAACACCGACGGGTCGTCCAGGTCGCCCTTGGTCAGGCACAGGACGGGGTCCAGCCCGCCCGTGTAGGCCGCCACGAGCGCGCGGGCGACGAAGCCGGCGCGAGGCGGGGGGTCCGCGACCGCGACGACGATGAGGAGTAGTTCGGCGTTGGCGACCACCACCCGCTCGTACGGGTCGGAGTCGTCGGCGGTCCGGCGCAGTACCGTGCTTCGTTCGGCGACCCTGACGATCCTCGACAGGGTGTCCCGGGTGCCGGTGAGGTCACCGACAACGCCGACGTGGTCGCCCACGACGATGGGCGTGCGGCCCAGCTCGCGGGCCCGCATGGTGACGATCCGGGTGCCGGCGACGTGGTCGGGTCCGTCGTCCAGCAGCACGCATCCCCAGCGTCCCCGATCGACGCTCACGACCATCGCGGACGCCGCGTCGGCGTGGCTGGGCCTGCGTTTGGTGCGGGGCCTCGATCCCTTGCCCGGCCGGATCCGGATGTCGGACTCGTCCCAGCCGCGCGCGCCGCTCCCGCCCCGCCTGGTGGCCACGACGCTACGTCGTCCCGCCGGCGAGCATGGCGGTCCACATCGAGGTGAACCCCGGCATGGTCTTGGCGGTGGAGTCGATGTCGTCCACCTCGATTCCGGGTACACCGAGGCCGATGATGGCACCGGCGGTGGCCATCCGGTGATCGGCGTAGGCCCGCCACGGGGCGCCGTGCAGGGGCCCCGGGACGATCTCGAGGCCGTCGGCTCGCTCCGTGACCTCGCACCCCACCGCGCAGAGTTCGGCGGCGAGAGCGGCGAGCCGATCGGTCTCGTGCCCACGAAGGTGCGCGATCCCGGTGAGCGTGGACGGTCCGTCGGCGAGCGCACACAGCGCGGCGATCGTCGGGGTGAGCTCACCGATGGCGGACAGATCCGCGACCAGGGGTGACAGGTGGTCGGGTCCGACGACGACGAGGGTCCCGTGATCCGCCCCGTCCGCGGTCTCGAGTGTCACCGACGCGCCCATCTCCTCGAGGATCCCGCGGATGGCGTCCCCCGGTTGCGTGGTGGAGACCGGCCAGCGGGGCACGCGCACGGACCCGCCGGTGACGGCGGCCGCGGCGAGGAACGGGGTGGCGTTGGACAGGTCGGGCTCCACCACCCGGTCGACGGCGGAGATCGGCCCCGGCGCCACGCGCCAGGACGACGCGGTGGGCTGCTCGACGACCACCCCGGCGTCCCTGAGCATCGCCAACGTCATCTCGATGTGCGGACCGGACGGGACGGCGGAGGCACCCACGTGGACCAGGTCCACCCCGTCGTCGAAACGGGCGGCGGAGAGCAGCAGTCCGGAGACGAACTGCGAGGAGGCCGAGGCGTCCATCTCCACCCGTCCGCCCCTGAGGGAACCGGTCCCGGACACCGAGAACGGGAGCCTGTCCCCGGTGACGTCGGCCCCGAGAGAGCGGAGCGCGTCGAGGACCGTGGCCTGGGGACGCACCCGCGCGGCGGCGTCACCGTCGAACGTCGACGTGCCGGTGGCGAGCGCGGCCAGAGGTGGCACGAATCGCATGACCGTCCCCGCCAGGCCGCACTCGATGTCCGCCCCGTGCAACGGCCCGGGTGTGACGAGCAGGTCGGTGTCGTCCGGGCCGAGCGGTCCCGCGGGACCCTCGATGCGGGTTCCGAGCGCACGGAGCGCCCCGATCATCAGGTCCGTGTCCCGGCTGCGCAACGTCCCGCTCACCCGCGCGGGGGAGTCGGCCAGTGCGGCCAGCACGAGGGCGCGGTTGGTCAGCGACTTGGACCCGGGCACCGGGACCACGGCGTGCACGGGCGTGTCGGCGACGGGTGCGTTCCAATGACTCACCTGGTCATTGTCGCGCATCCTCTCCGATCCCGCCCGGCCCGGGTGGGAGGATGGGCCGCATGTGTGGACGGTTCTCGCTCTCCTCGGATCCGGCGCGGCTCGCGGTGGAACTCGACGCCGTGGACGAGGCCTCGTCGCCCCCGCCGGGGCTGTGGCCCGACCGGGGTCCGGTCTCGCCGCGGTTCAACATCGCACCCACCACGACCATCCCTGCGCTCGTCCTGGACGCCCCGCGCGAGCGTCTCGACCCGAGCGGGACCCCCCGGCGGGTCCTGCGCTCGATGCGCTGGGGCCTGGTGCCGTCCTGGGCCAGGGACCCGGTGAGGTTGCCGACCCTGTTCAACGCCCGGGTCGAGACCGCCTTCGAGAAGCCGTCGTTCCGCACCGCCGTCGCCCGGCGCCACTGTGTGGTGCCGATGGACGGGTGGTACGAGTGGGTCCCCGGCCAGCCGGCGACGTCAGGGGGCCGGGCGGGGCCCAAGCAGCCGTTCCACATGAGTCTGCCCGGGACCGAGGGCTTGCTCATGGCGGGGCTGTGGGAAGCCCGGCGTGATCCCACCGACCAGAGCGTCACCCAGCTCTCGTGCGCCATCCTCACCACCGAGGCGCTCGGTCCGCTGCGCCGAGTCCACGACCGGATGCCGCTCGTGGTGGACCCGTCCGTGGTCTCCGACTGGCTCGACCCGTCCGTGATCGGCGACCCCCGGGCGCTGGTCGACGGGGCGGGCGGTGACCTGGGTCGGTGGGCCGACCGGGTGGAGATCCGGCCGGTCTCGCGCGCGGTTTCCAACGTCCGGAACGAGGGGCCGGACCTGGTGCGCCCGGTGGATCCGACCGCCGGGATGCTGTTCTGACCGGACAGATCCGACCGGACCACCCCGGGGCGTCACCGTGCGGTGATCGCCGCCGTCGTGGCACCGGTGAGGGCGACGAGATCCGCGGGTGCGAGCTCGATCTCCCATCCCCGCCGGCCGGCGCTGCACAGGATGGTGGGGTGGTCCGACGCGGACCGGTCCACGACCGTCGCCAGGGCCCTCTTCTGCCCGAGGGGCGAGACCCCGCCGACCACGTACCCGGTGGTCTTCTCCGCCACCTCCACGGGCGCGAGTGACGCCTTTCCGCAGGACAGTGCGGCGGTGGCCGCCTTGAGGTCGAGCATGGCCGTGACCGGTAGGACCGCGACCGCCAGCGGGGTCCGGGTCCCCGCCGGTGGGCGGGCCGTCGCCAGCACGAGCGTCTTGAACACCCTGTCGCCGTCGATCCCCAGGCGTTCGCCCATGACGCGTGCGGCCTCCTCGCCGAAGGCACCGGCGCCTGCGCTGTAGGTGTGCACCACGTGGTCGACGCCCGCGGAGAGCAGGGCGGCGACGGCAGGGGTCGCCGCGGTGGCGGGTGTGCGCTGTCCCGCGCGTTTCCGTGTCACCCACACCAGCGTAGTGACGGGGCGCGGTGGAATAGCGCGCGAGAGGCGGGTGTTGGTGAGAGCAGGTACCCGGGACGGTTCCGGGGCGAGGGAAGGAGGGTGCGATGCGGACCGCGGTCCTCGACGCCCCCGGCGTGCGGATAGACTCCGGGTCACCGACAGGTGAGGAGTACCGGTTGCCGACAGAGTTGCAGCCCGACGAGTCCGACCAACGTGCCGAGCAGTTCGAGGAGTTGGCCATGCCGCTTCTCGACCAGTTGTACGGTGCCGCTCTGCGGATGACCCGCAACCCGGCAGACGCGGAGGACCTCGTGCAGGAGGCGTACGCGAAGGCGTACGCGGGCTTCCACTCGTTCAAGCCCGGGACGAACTTCCGCGCCTGGATGCACCGCATCCTGACCAACGCGTACATCAACCACTACCGCAAGCGGCAGCGCCAACCCGCCCAGTATCCGACCGAGGAGATCACGGACTGGCAGCTGGCGGCCGCCGCGGAACACACCTCCACCGGACTGCGCTCGGCGGAGGTCGAGGCGATGGAGCTGCTGCCGGACGACGAGATCCGGGCCGCGTTGGCGCAGTTGCCGGAGGAGTTCCGGATGGCGGTCTACTACGCGGATGTCCAGGATCTTCCCTACAAGGAGATCGCCGAGATCATGGACACCCCGTTGGGAACCGTGATGTCGCGCCTGCACAGGGGCCGGAAGCAGCTCCGTGAGTTGCTCCGCGACGTGGCGACCGAGCGTGGCTTCGGTCGCGACAGGGCGGGGGGTGCGTCGTGATGAGGGAGCACGACCCGCGGTTGGATCGGATCGATTGCGAGGCCGCCCGGCGCGACCTGTCCCTGCTCGTGGACCTCGAATGCGACGACGCGTGCCGCTCGAGGCTCGAGCACCACCTCGCCGGGTGCCCCCACTGCCGGGAGCTCTTCCTGTCCGAGCGTCGGCTCAAGGCGAAGCTGTCCAGCTCGTGTTGCGAGAAGGCGCCGTCCGGGCTGCGGGAACGGCTCATGGTGGAGATCCGGCGCACCACGGTCACCACCACCGACGCCGACGGCACGACGGTGGTGCACCGGACCACGACCGTCCACCGGCGCAATGCGGAGGGACATCACCGAACCGAGTGACCCCCGGTGGACGAGTGGAGGGGCGGGCACCGTGTCGGTGCCCGCCCCTCCACTCGGTTCTGGTGGTCCGGACTCAGCTGTTCGGACGCTTGCCGTGGTTGGCCTTGTTCTTGCGGCGATCCCGCCTCTTGCGGCCACGCTTGCCCATGGTCGCCTCCTTTCGTCGGTGTACAAGTCTCCCACGAGAACCCCTGTGTGGTTGCATTAGGGAGTCCGGGGGCCGCCGCGTGAGGAAAGCAGAGGAACATCCGAATGACTGAACAGGTCCGTGCCGAAATGGTCGCGAACGTCATGGAGGTCGTCGCAGCCGTCGGCACCGAGGTCGCCGAGGGCGACACCATCGTGCTCCTCGAGTCCATGAAGATGGAGATCCCGGTGTTGTGCGAGACGGCCGGCACCGTCACCGAGGTGGCCGTGGCCCCCGGGGATGTCATCCAGGCCGGTGATCTCATCGCCGTGATCGGCTGACGTCCGCCCGGAACGACGAAGGCCGGTTCCGCTCCCACGGGGGAGAGGAACCGGCCTTCGTGTCGATCAGGCGGTGCTGATCAGACGGTTCTGATCAGACCGAGGTGCGGGTGCGGGCGCGACGACGCTTCAGAGCGCGACGCTCGTCCTCGCTCATGCCGCCCCAGACGCCCGCGTCCTGGCCGGACTCGAGGGCCCAGGCCAGGCACTCGGCGGTGACGGGGCAACGGTTGCAGACGATCTTCGCCTCGGCGATCTGGGCGAGGGCGGGTCCGGAATTGCCGACGGGGAAGAACAGCTCGGGATCCTCGTCGCGGCAGATGGCCTTGTGGCGCCAGTCCATGGGAACTCCTTATGGTTACGAGACCGTTATCGGGTCAACCGGACACGAGAAGACGACGTCGACGCGCCGATGTGCGAAGATCGGCGCGCGGACGTACACGTTCTTTCACGTCCGGCGATGTGGTGGGGGGTGTACCCTCTCCTCGGGCTCGCTCCTGACGGAAGAGCTCTCGGTTAAGGCAATGCAAACTTTGTGCGTCTGCGCTGTTACGAACGATCGTGCCACGATTCCATGACAAGTCAACCCTCTCGTGATGCGATGTGGCAAAGGTCACCCCGGTTGTCAAATCGGGCTGAAAGCCCACGCCAGGCGCTGTAATGGGCTAAACGGAGTCCAGTCCGCAAGGGTGGTGCGGGTTCGGTCGCAGCCGCGACATAGTCTGTGGAGGTGAACGTGACCCGACCTGACGACCACCGTCCGCCGCTGGATGGGCGTGATCCCCGAGCGGCCATCCCCACGCCCGTCCGGGTGGCCGGGTGGATCTCCTCGGTGCAGGGGCTCATCGGTGTGGGGGTGGCTGTGGCGCTCGCCATCCGTGCGGCCGGTGGCCATCGCGAGGAGACCGTCGTCATCAGTGGCTACGGGACCGCGGTCTGGTTCGCGATCCTCGGTGGAGGTCTTCTCGCGGCCGGCGTCGGACTGTTGCGGGGGCGCCGGTGGGGCCGGGGTCTGGTGGTGATCGCCGAACTGTTGTTGCTGTTCGTGGCCTGGTACGTCGGCGTGGGCTCGGACCAGTACCTCGCAGGCCTGCTCCTGGCCGTGATCTGCGCGGTCGCGTTGGTCTCGTTGTTCCGCAGGGACGCGATCGAGTGGTACGCCGCGTGACCTGATCGACCGGAAACCCGGGGACCCGGCGGCAGGATCAGTCGAGGAACTTGTACGCGTGGACCAGGCCCGCCCGGCTCTCGTAGAGGATGTCGCCGATCTGGGCGAGTCCCGTCACCCCGTCCGCAGTCACATCGCCCCCTGTCACCTCGCCCCCTGTCGCGGGGGCCCCGGGGAGACGGCGGACCTCGCGCCCGGTGTCGTGGTCGAGGAGCGCGAAGGCGTCGTCGACGGGGACGAGTACCCACTCGTCGTTCGCATGGGCCTCCGGGTCCGGGGACCACCCACCGGTCAATCCGGGGCCGGTCGACGCCCCGAGCGTCCAGGAGTGCCTCCCGGACGGCCCGTCGAAGGCGTGCGTGGAGCGCCCGTCGAACCACCGGACCTGAGCACTGTCGCCCGAGACGGACAGGGGTGAGGGCAGCACACCCGGCTCACCCTCCAGGACGAGGACGGTCGAGTGTTCAGTGGGGGAGGTGAACCACTCGACGGTCCAGTCGGGGCCCTGGTTCCGGAGCGCCAGGACCCCCTGCTCGGTCACCTCGATGATCCACAGGCCATCGGCACCGGTCGGCTCCGAGGCGATCTCCTCGGGGGCACGGTTGTCCTCGGGGACGGTCTCGGAGATGGTCAGCCTGACGGACTCCTCGCCGGGGCAGCGCTCGGACACCGCGAAGCGCTCGTCGGTGAGGTCGGCCGTCACGAGCGTGCACCCCGCCCGGGGCTGCATCCCGGCCTCCTGTGGTGCGCTCACCGCCCCGTACTCGACGGTCCGGACCAGGTCGTCGCGCCAGATCTCGAGTCGGTCCGGACTGAACGCGAGGACGTGTCTCCAGGACGCGGTGAGTTCCATGGAGTCCGCGAACGCGCTCTGCCTGGTGCTCGCGTATTCCTGCCTGGTCGGGTCGAGGGACGTCACGTCACTGCACCCGGAGGCGCCGTCGAACGCGGCCACGAGTCGATCGGCGTAGAACGCCCCGGCACAGAACCGCCCCGCATGCGTGTAGGACCAGCGCTCCTCGCCGGATCCCGCGTCCCGACCGACGAGTACCCCGTCCGGGGAGACGGTGACGAGAGTGCCCTTGGTGGTGAGCGGGGGACCGGGGTCGGCGGACTCGTGCGACCAGAGCGGTTGGAGCGACGTCGGGGGCTCGGTGGCCGGACCGTACTCGGGCTGTTCTGACCCCGCCGCACGCAGCTGTGACCCGGCCGCGCTGCCGGACAGCAGCACCGCGGCCGCCGTCACCACCATGACGACGGCGATCACCCCGGCGGTGACGAGGTCTCGTCGCGTCCGGCGTTCGGGGGCGACTCCGGCGAACGGCAGCCGGCGGCCGGGCCCTCTCCTGAGTGTGCGCACGTGCCTTCCAGGGGTGGAGGTCGGTTCTAGTCCCGGCCGGTGGACTCGGAGGACGACGAGGGATTCTGCCGACGACGCCGACGACGCCTCGGGGTGCCGTCACCGCCGCCCGCGGCGTCGCCACCGGCCGGGCCGGAGTCGGAGGCGGGGCTGGAGTCGGAGGCGGTGTTGGTGTTGGAGGCTGTGCCCGCATCGCCGGACCCGGGCTGCCCCGACTGCCCTGACTGCCCGGATCGCGTGCGCCGACGAGGGGTGCCGGATCCGCGCCCGGATCCCCGGGCGTCGCGATCGGCCGGTCGCCGGCCGGAGCCGGTCCCGGTCGCGGCCCCGACCCGGCCCCCCGCGCCCTCCGGGATGCCGAGGTCGGTGCGGAGGTGGGGGGACGTCGAGTAGGTCTCGGCGGGCTCGCCGTGGCCCAGGCCGAGAGCCTTGTCGATGAGGCCCCAGCGGGGCAGGTCGTCCCAGTCGACGAGGGTGACAGCGACGCCCTTGCGTCCGGCTCGTCCGGTACGGCCGATCCGGTGGACGTAGGTCTTCTCGTCCTCGGGGCACTGGTAGTTGATGACGTGGGTGACGTCGTCGACGTCGATGCCGCGCGCCGCCACGTCGGTCGCCACGAGGACGTCGACGTCCCCGGACCTGAAGGCCTTCAGTGACTTCTCGCGCGCGCCCTGGCCCAGGTCACCGTGGATCGCCCCCACCCGGAATCCCCGCTCGGCCAGGTCGTCGGCCAACTTCTGCGCCGTGCGCTTGGTGCGACAGAAGATCATCGTGGCGCCACGTCCCTCGGCCTGGAGGATCCGCGAGACCACCTCGGGCTTGTCCATGGAGTGCGCGCGGTAGACGAACTGGGTGGTGTTCTCGTGTGTGGCGCCGGAGTCGGCGGCCTCCGCCCGGATGTGCGTGGGCTTGGTGAGGAACGTTCGGGCCAGGGTGATGATCGGTCCGGGCATAGTGGCCGAGAAGAGCATGGTCTGACGCTGGTCCGGCACCATCCGGAGCAGTTTCTCGATGTCCGGCAGGAAGCCCAGGTCAAGCATCTCGTCGGCTTCGTCGAGGACCAGCACCTCGACCTTGCCGAGCACCAGCTTCGACTGGTTGGCCAGGTCGAGCAGTCGCCCGGGGGTCCCCACCACCACGTCGACGCCCTTCTCGAGAGCGTCGGTCTGCTGCTCGTAGGGGGTGCCGCCGTAGATGGACAGCACTTTGAGGGGGCGGGTCCCCGATCGGCCCGGGGCGGTGAGCCCGGTGGCGGCGATCTTGAGGTCCTGGGTGACCTGGACGCACAGCTCGCGGGTGGGCACGATGATCAGGGCTCGGGGCGTGCCGTCGAGTTCCCGGGTCACCTCGCCCGTGGAGATGCGGTGTAGGAGCGGCACCCCGAACCCGTAGGTCTTGCCCATCCCCGTGCGCGCCTGACCGATCAGGTCCGAACCGGCGAGGGCCAGCGGCAGGGTCAGTTCCTGGATGGCGAAGGTGTGGGTGATGCCTCGCTCACCGAGCGCGGTGACGATCTCGGGACGGACCCCGAGTTCGGCGAAGCTGGGGGAGGCGTCGGAGGACGGGGCGTCGACGACCGCGGTCGTCGTGGCCATGCCGTCGACTTCGCTGGTGGTCACATCTGTGGTGGACAGGGCGGTGCCTTTCTCGTCTCGCGCGCGGGAGGACGGGCCTTCCGATGGACGGCCTCGGCGAGCGGGGCGCGCGCACATTTCCACGGGGATCCTTTGGTGCGGGGCCCGGACTATCGACCGGGCGCGGGTGTGATCCACGTGGGTCCACCCTATCCCGTGACGCCGCGGGACACCGGGTCCGGGTTAGCCTGGGTCCCACGTATCAGCGACGACGGCGTGGCATGCGCCGACGATGAGAAGGGCAGGCACCGTGGAGGTCAAGATCGGCATCGCCGACAGCAATCGCGAGCTCGTGTTCAAGACCGGGATGAACCCGGAGGACGTGCACGCCCGCGTGGAGGCCGCTCTCACCGCGGAGAGCAAGGCGGTCCTGGAGCTGGACGACGAGAAGGGCCGCCGCTATCTCGTGTCGACCGACAGGGTCGCCTACGTCGAGATCGGCGAGTCGGCGCGCCGCCCGGTGGGGTTCCTCTCCTAGGAGTCCGCAGCGGGTCGGTCCCCGCTCTGGCGGGGGATCTTCGACAGTCCTCCCCAGCACAGGGTGACCGTCGTGGAGACGGCGTCGGCGCGGGAGATCGGTCGGCCCGCGTCGAGCCAGTGCCCGGCGCTCACCCGACTCGCCCCCACCAGCCCCACCGCGAGCAGTCGCGACCGGTGCGCGTCGAGCCCGGAATCGCCCCGCACCAGGTCGTGTACGGCGTCGATGCAGCCGTCGGTGGCGCGGTCGAGTTCGCGCCGGACGTCCTCGTCGCCGGACTCGGAGGCGAACACCAGGCGGAAGCCCTTGGTGTCGTAATCGGCGTACGCGAAGAACGTGTCCACGGCGGCCTCGACACGACGCCGGTTGTCGGAGGTCGAGTCGAGCGCCGCGCGGATGCGGCCGAGCAGTTCGTCCACGTGGTGACGCAGGACCTCGATGTAGAGATCGCGCTTGGAGTCGAAGTGCTGGTAGAGCACCGGCTTGGAGACGCCGGCGAGGACGGCGATGTCGTCCATCCCGGAGGAGTGGAAACCCTGGTCGACGAATACGGCCCCCGCGGCGTCGAGGAGCTGCCTGCGTCGGGCTCCGCGGGGCAGCCGGGTGGCCCTGGCGCGCCCCGGAGCCGTCGGAAACGGTCCGCCCGGGCTTGTCATCGTCTGGCTCCTGTCCTCCCGGATGTCGGGTCGACGGTCGACCGGGCCTGACGCACAATACCCGTACCCTTGGAGTGCCGGAGAAGGCGACACCTCGGGATGTGGGATCGTGGAGACCATCACCCGGGCCTGGCCCGGGCCTGACCGGAGCGGACGTGGAGGTGCGGATGAGCGACGGCCGTCGCCGGATGTCGGACGATGTCGACGCCGGGTCCACCCCTCGGGGCGGCGTTCCGGGCCAGCGCGGGGACCGCACTCCGTACTACCCTCCGCACGGTGAGCCGCTGCGCGCTCCCTGGGATCCGGAGGAGGAGAGGACCCCCGGCCGTCGCCGTTCGGTCCCCGGCGCCAGAGACCATCTGCGCAAACAGAGTCCTGTCGGCCGGTTCTTCACCACGTGGGGGTGGCGCGCCTACGCGATTCCGGTCCTGGTGGTGCTCACCGCGCTCGTGATCGCCGACTCGGTGACGGGCGCCGGTCCTGGCGACGGCGACACCGTGGGGGACGCGGCCCAGACCCCCGCGCTGATGGGGGAGCCGCCGCGGGGACAGGTGCCCCCGAGCGGGGAGTTGCCGGACGGGGGGCCGTTCGAGGAGGCCGGCGAGGGTGTGTTCCGGGTGGTGCCCGGGGGCGCGGACCGCGTGGGGCGCCCCGAGGCCGAGCAGTTCACCTACACCGTCGAGGTCGAGGAGGGGATCGACACGACGGATTTCGGCGGTGACGACTCGGTGGCCAGGATGGTGGACGCGACGTTGGCCAACCCCAAGAGCTGGACCGCGGACGGTGCGGTGGCGTTCCAGCGCACCTCCGGTGACGAGCCCGCGTTCCGGGTCAGCCTGGCCAGTCCCCTCACCGTCCGCGAGAACTGCGGTTACGACATCGAGCTCGAGACCAGCTGTTACAACCCGTCCACCGACAGGGTCTACCTCAACCTCGCCCGGTGGATCCGCGGCGCGCGGTCCTTCCAGGGTGACATCGGTTCCTACCGGCAGTACCTCGTCAATCACGAGGTCGGCCACGCCATCGGCTACCCGGACCACGAACCGTGCCCCGCGGACGGGGCGCTCGCGCCGATCATGATGCAACAGACCCTCGGGGTCGCCAACCACGAGATCTTCGTCCTCGACAACGAGGGCGTGGTCCCGGACAACGACGACACCTGCCTCTACAACCCGTGGCCCTACCCCGACGGCCCGCCGGTGGCCCGGTGAGCCCCGTGGGCGGTGACGGTTCCGGAGCGCTCCCGCCGCTCGTGGCGCCGGCCCCCTCGCTCACGGCGGAGGAGCGCGCTCGCTATTCCCGGCATCTGCTGTTGGACGCCGTCGGCGACGAGGGGCAGCGTCGTCTGCGTGCCGCGTCGGTGTTCGTGGTGGGGGCGGGGGGACTCGGCGCGCCGGTCCTGATGTATCTCGCCGCGGCGGGCGTCGGGCGCATCACCGTGATCGACGACGACGAGGTCGACTCGGGCAACCTGCACCGGCAGGTGATCCACTCCGTGCCGGCGATCGGCCGACCCAAGGTCGAGTCCGCCCGGGAGAGACTGGCCGAGTTGGCGCCGGGTGTGAGGGTGGAGGCCATCCACGCCCGGCTCGACGCGCTGAACATCGGCGCCCTTCTCGAGGGCCACCATCTGGTGGTGGACGGCAGCGACAACTTCTCGACGCGCTACCTCGTCTCCGACGCCTGCGAGATCGCCGGGATCCCGGTCGTCTGGGGGACGATCGACCGCTTCCGGGCCCAACTCGCCGTGTTCTGGTCCCGTCCGCCCGCGCCCGCGGATCCCGTCACCCTCCGGGACCTCTACCCGGCCCCGCCGCCGCCCGGCTCCGTCCCGAGCTGCGCCGAGGCCGGGGTGGTCGGTGCACTGTGCGGCACCGTGGGATCGATGATGGCGATGGAGGCGGTCAAACTGATCGCCGGGTCCGGCAGGCCGCTGCTCGGCCGGCTCGTGTTGATGGACCTGCTCGAGACCACGCACCGGACCGTGACGATCCGACCGGACCCGTCCCGCACCCCGGTGACGTCCCTGCCGGAGGGGGGAGACGAGAGCTGCGAGGTCCGGTCACCGGACGCGCAGGACGTGCCCACCGTGTCGGCGGCCGACCTCGCCGCCGAACTGGCGGTCGCGGGGTCGTCCGGGGCTGTCGCGCCCGTCCTGGTCGACGTCCGTGGTGCCGGGGAGCGGTCCATCGCGGCGATCGACCCCTCGGTGTGGGTCCCGCTGGACACGGTCGCCGAGGTGGCCTCGGACCCGACCGGGGTCCTCGGTCGTGCCGCGGCCCGGGGGCCGCTCGTCGTGTACTGCAAGTCGGGTGTGCGCTCCGCTCGCGCGGCGGCGACGTTGACCGGCGCGGGTTTCGCGGGCGTGCGGTCGCTGGAGGGCGGGATCGAGGCCTGGACCCGCGACGTCGACCCGTCCCTGCCCGGGTACTGAAGCGGGGGTGAGTACGGTGAACGACGTGAACGACGTGACCGTCCCCGACCACGTCCGCGGCGCCTTCGGCGTGGTGGCCGGCCCTGCCGTCCCCGTGGTGGCCGGGTCCGGGACGGGGTGGCTCGTCACCGCGGGGGGACTTCCCGTGGTCCTGCGACCGGTCGCCGACACGGCGCTGGCCAACTGGTCGGCGCGCGTTCGGGAGGAACTCGACGTCACCGGCCTGCGGGTGGCGCCGCCGGTGCGGTCGACGGACGGCAGGCACGTGGTGAGCGGCTGGCGGGCCGACCGGGCGGTCACAGGACGCCCCGAGGCCAGAGCAGATGAGACCATCGCCTGGTCGGCGCGGATCAACGCGGCGCTCCTCGGAGTCGATCGGCCACGGCCGTCTCCTCGTCCGGCCACCCGGCCGTGGACGGAGTCGGACCTGTTCGCCATCGCCGAGGCGGCGGCGTGGGACGGCGACCCGGAACGCGATCTCGGCCCTGGCATGGAGGACAGGGGAACCCCCTTCGCGACCCACCGCGCGGCCGCCCTGCTCGGCGCGACCGGGCTGATCCGACTCCGCCGGCCGGTAGACGCGGCGTCCGGCTCCGGTGTGGTGCACGGTGACCTCGCACGGGGACTGCTGTTCGACGCGTCGGACGAGCCCGCGCTGACGGACGTCGTTCCGTACGCCCGCCCGGCCTCGTGGTCGGCGGCGGTCGTCGCGATCGACCACCTCTCCTGGGGGACCGTCGACGCCGGGGTGCTCCCGCGGTGGCGCCACCTCGACGACTGGCCGCAGATGGTGCTGCGGGCGGCGGTCTTCAGGCTGGCGGTGCACGCGCTCCACCCAGGATCCCGCCCCGCGGCGATGGACGGACTGCAGGCCATGGCCCGGACCGTCGAGGAGTACATCGGCGACCCGGACGCATGAGCCGTCGCTCCTCGCGAGCAGTCAGCCCCTCCGGCACGCTCGCCTTTCCCGTCGTGGCCCTGCTCGGGGTCGTCCTTGTCTCGCTCAACCTCCGTACCGCCGTCACGTCCCTGAGTCCGCTGCTGGGGGTCATCGACGCCGAGATCGGTCTCGGTGCCGGGGGTATGGGACTGCTCGGGATGGTGCCCACGGCCATGTTCGCCCTCTGGGGCGTCCTCACTCCCGTCGTGCTCCGTCGGACGGGTCTGGAGGTGCTGACCGTACTGGCGATGACGGCGGCCGCGGCCGGCCAGATCCTCCGGGCCTTCGCCCACGACCCGTGGGTGATGGGAGCGGGGTCCCTCGTCGCGCTCGCCGGGATGGGCATCGGCAACGTGGTGGCTCCTCCGCTGGTCAAGAAGTACTTCCCCCGGCACGTGGCGGCCGTGAGCATGGCGTACATCACCGGCCTCCAACTGGGAACGGTGGTGCCCGCCCTGGTCGCGGTGCCCGTCGACGAGGTCGCCGGGTGGCGGGTGTCCATAGGCTGGTGGGCGGTTCTCGCGATCGTCGCGGCGGTGCCCTGGGTCATCGAGATCCTGCGGGGTGGGTCGGATCCCGGCGGGTCCACCACCGCCGGATCCACCTCAGCCGGATCCACCTCAGCCGGATCCGCGCCGGCCGGATCCTCACGGGCCACCACGGTCGTCGGCGGGTCGGGCCCGGCACACCGCGTCCGGGTCTGGCGCTCGCCCGTGGGGGTCGCGCTCGCGTTGTTCTTCGGGACCAACTCGCTGTGCACCTACGCCTTCTTCACGTGGCTCCCGGCCGTGGCCGAGTCGATCGGGATGACCCGGGCCGAGGGAGGACTCGCGCTGGCGGTCTACTCGGCCATCGGCCTGATCGCCGCTCTGGTCGTGCCCTGGGCGGCGGGTCGCTTCGAGGACCCGTACCCGGTCGTCGTGGTCTCCGTGGTGTGCTACCTGGCCGGCTTCGCCGGACTGCTCTGGGCGCCCGGCGCCGCCCCGTGGTTGTGGATCTGCCTGCTCGGGGTGGGGCCCAGCACGTTCCCGCTCTGCCTGACGCTCATCAACCTCCGCACGCGGACGCAGGCCGGTTCCGCCGCCCTCTCCGGGTTCTCGCAGGGGGTCGGGTACACGGCGGCGAGCCTCGGCCCCGTCGTCTTTGGCCTCCTCCTGTCCGGTCCGGGTCTCGGCGGGGGACTGGCGTTCCTCACGGTGGTGCTCGCGGTGATGTGCGTGGTCGGCCGGATCGCGTGTCGACCCCGGATGCTGGAGGACACGCTGCGCTGACGCCGACGGTCCGACGCCACCGATCCGGTGGCCGCGGGGCTGTCGGAGGAGTGTGGTCTCATCGAGCCGTGACAGAGCCCGCCGCACCAACCGTCGCCGCCCCGATCGACTCAGCACCGACCACCGCCGCCCCGACCGCCGCGGGATCGCATCCGGCCCACGCGGGGCAGGCCCCGCCGACCAGGGAGTGGCCGACCGCCCTCGGCGGGCTGATCGGACGGGACTGGGGTGCCGGCCCGGCGGACGGTCAGGACCGCTGGGTCGTGCGTGGCGGGCCCGGGAGCGGGAAGACCTCGCTCGTGGTGGACGTGGTGCGCGCCGCGGTGACGGGCGGGGTCGGTATGGACGGCGTCCTGGTCCTCACGGGTTCCGCCACCGCCGGGGCCGCCGTGCTGGAGGAGATCACCCGCGGACTCCCGTCGGAGTCCGTCGTGGGTACGGACGCCCCCGTCCGTACCGTCCACTCCCTCGCCCATGCCGTGGTCCGGCTGGCGGCCGCTCGGCTCGACGCCCCGCCCCCGCGGCTCCGGACGGGCGCGGAGCACGACGCGCTGGTCCGGGAGACGTTGCTCGGAGAGGTGGCCGATGGTGCCCCGCACTGGCCCGAGCAGTTCCGTCCCGCGCTGTCGGCCGTCGGGTTCGCGCGGGAGATCCGTGACCTGCTGCTGCGCGCTCTCGAGCGGGGGATCGGTCCCCGGGAACTCGACCGCCTAGGTAGGTCGGCGGACAGGCCCGCGTGGGTGGCCGCCGCCGGGTTCTTCCGCAGGCACGAGGAGCAGATGGCCCTGCGTTCGGGGCTGCGGGGTGGGGAGTCGGACGTGCCCGAGGCGCTCAACGCCGCCGAACTCGTGGGGGCGGCGCTGGACGCGCTGACCGCGGACCCGCAGCTCAGGGAGATCTTCCGGTCTCGTCGGCTGGTGGTGGTGGACGACGCGCACCACCTCGACCCGCTCGCCGCCGAGTTCGTGGCCGCGGTCGGCGGGGGCGCGGACGTCATGGTGGTCGTGGAGGACGGGGACCAGTCGGTGTTCCGTTTCCGCGGGGCGGACGGCGGTCTCGCCCGCGCTGTCGTGGACCAGGGCGGCCGGGAGGTCGATCTGCGAGTGGGGCACCGGATGGATCCCGCGGTCGCGGCGGTGGCGGCGCGGATCGGTTCCCGCCTGCCCGGCGCCGCGCGACACCGACCCCGTGAGAGGCCGGTCGGAGCAGGCCCGGGTGCGGTAGGTGCGCCGGGTGGGGTCGATCCTGCGGCACCGTCACCGGCACCGGCTCTGGAGGGATCGGTGACGGTCACCGTCGCCCGGTCGGCCGCCGCGGAGGCCGCCGTCGTCGCGGACTTCCTGCGCAGGCGGCACGTGCTGGACGGCGTCGACTACGGGGAGATGGCGGTCGTCAGCCGATCGCTTCCCCGGGTCGTCGACACCCTGCTCCCGGCACTCGACGCGGCCGGTGTCCCCGTGGTCGACGCGGGCGCCGAGCTGCCCCCGGCCCACGATCCCGTGGTGGCGGCACTCCTCTTGCTGGTGAGGTCGGCGCTGCAGGGGGCTGACGGGACGGATGCCGAGCAGACGCTCGCGCTGCTGTCCGGACCCATCGGGCGCGCGGACGCCGTGGCGATGCGCAGGCTGCGGCGCGGCATCCGTCGCTCCGGGATCGGTGGGTCCGCACCGAGCGCGGAGACTCTCCGCGCCCTGGTCCTGGCCGAGGGTGACCCGGTGCCGTCCGGGCTCACCGCGGTCGAACTCGCGCCGGTCGCCCGCATCCGGCACGCCCGGACCGCGGTGGTGGGGTCGCTACGGGCGGGGGGCACGGTCGAGGAGGTGCTCTGGGAGGCGTGGTCCGCCTCGCGGATGGAGAGGCGGCTCGTCCGGCAGGCCGTCGCCGCCGATCCGTGGTCCCGCTCCGCGGACCGGTCCCTGGACGCGGTGGTCTCGCTGTTCGATCACGCGGCGGACTACGTCGACCGCGTCCCCGGGGGCTCCGTCGCCCTCTTCTGCGATGTGGTGTCGAGGGAGGACCTCCCCGCCCCCCGGCGGGCGGACACCCGCGCTCGTGGCGGGGCCGTGACCCTGTTGTCCGCCCACGCCGCGGTGGGGAGGCAGTGGAGATCGGTGGCGGTGTGTGGGGTCCAGGACGGGGTGTGGCCCGCGCCCCGTCGTCGGTCGGGACTGCTCGGGGTCGACGAACTCGTCGACCTCACGGAGGTGGCGGGCGACGGGCCCCTGCCGTCCGAGGCCGAACGGGCCGCGTCGTCGGCGTCGGCACGGTCGGCCGAGGAGAGACGCCTGTTCTACGTGGCCTGCTCGCGTGCGCGGAGCCACCTGCTCGTCACCGCGGTCGAATCCCCCGAGCAGGGTGACGCCGCCCCGTCACGCTTCGTCGACGAGATCTCGGACCTCGTAACGACCCCGGCGGATCCGAGTGGGGCCGTGGCTCCACGCCCGGGTGGCGCTGCGGCGGCCGCGAGCAGCCACGCCCCGACGGTGTTCACCGTCCAGCACCTCGCCGTCGACCTCCGGGCCGCACTCCTCGATCCGTCCACGGACCCGGCGGACGCCGCCCACGCCGCGGGGCTCCTGGCCGGGATGCGCGACGCGGGGGTCGCCGAGGCGGACCCCGGGACCTGGTACGGCTCGAACGGCACGTCCACCGCCGCCCCGGCTTTCCCGGCGGGACAGGGGGAGCCGCTGGCCGTGCTCTCCCCGTCTGGATTCGGTGCTCTCGAGGAGTGTCCACTGCGCTGGTTCCTGCAGAAGGTCAGAGGTGAGTCCGCCGATCCGGGGTCCGAGGCCGCCATGATCCGGGGGTCGGTGGTGCACGCGCTCACCCAGGCGGTCGAGGGGGGGATCGGCGAGGACGCGCTCCGGGCGGCCGTGTCCGGGCGGGCCGGGTCGCTCACGCGAGCCCGCGGGTGGTTCGCCGAGCGGGGCGCGGAGTCGATGGTCGGGATGGCGGAGTCGTTCCGGCAGTGGCGACTGGGAACCCGTGACGAGTTCACCACCGCGGCGGTGGAGGAGGCGTTCGACCTCGACGTCCGGGGCGGGGTCCGGATACGGGGGCGTATCGACAGGCTCGAAAGCACTCGCGCCGGTGAGGTGGTCGCCGTGGACATCAAGACCTCACCGGGAGCCGTCTCCAAGGCCGCGGCGGCGGCGCACCCCCAGCTCGCGCTGTACCAGCTGGCGGTGGCCGGCGGCGCCGTCGCCTCCGCCGCCGGTCGCGAGCCGGGCGGAGGGCTCCTTCTGTACCTCGGGGGCCGGGAGGGCCGCATGCCCACGGAACGGGTCCAGGACCCGCTCGGCGGCGAGGCCGCAGAGGCGTTGACCGACCGCGTGGTCGACGCCGGTCGTGCGACGGTGGGGCCGTCCTACACCGCCCGCGTGGGTCCCTGGTGTGACCACTGTGGCGTCCGGTCCAGTTGCCCCGCACAGCCCGAGGGCCGGCAGGTGATCCAGTGACCTCGTCGACGGGACCCCACGACATCGCCGACGCGCTCGGCGCCCACCGGCCCACCCCGGAGCAGGCGGCCGTGATCGCCGGCCCCGCCGAACCCACCCTCGTGCTGGCGGGCGCCGGTGCGGGCAAGACCGAGACCATGGCCGCGCGCGTGGTGTGGCTGGTCGCCAACGGTCATGCGCGCCCGTCGGAGATCCTGGGGCTCACCTTCACCCGCAAGGCAGCCCAGCAGTTGTCCAGGAGGATCCGGCGACGGCTCGAGGCACTGGCGGGGAGCCCGCTGTGCACGGGCCCGGGGGCGGACCCCCGGATTGCGGAGTCGATCCGCACCGAGGATCCCCAGATCTCGACCTATCACGCGTTCGCGGGGACCCTCCTCGGGTCCTACGGCCTGCTCGTGCCGGTCGAACCGGATTCGCACCTGCTCACACCGACCGCGGCGTTCCACCTCGCCCACGACGTGGTCTCGCGCTGGGAGTCCCCGCTGTCGACGCGGTCCTCCGCCGCGCAGGTCACCCGCGACGTGCTGACACTGGCGGGTCAACTGTCCGAGCACCTCGTCACGACCGACGACCTCCGGACCCACCCCGATCTGATCACGACCCTCGTCGCCACGCTGCCCGGCGGGCCCGGCCAGCGCGAGACCCCCACCAAGTGGCTCGACGAGGCCGCCACGGTCCAGGGTCACCGGGAGGAGTTGGCGGATCTCGTCGACGCGGTCGCCGCGCGGATGCGGGCGGAGTCCGCCATGGACCACGCCTCGCAGATGGCGCTCGCCGCCACGGTGGCCCGCGACCACCCGCAGGTCGGTGAGGCCGAGCGTCGGGCGTGTCGCGTGGTGCTCCTCGACGAGTACCAGGACACCGGCCACTCCCAGCGGGTCCTGTTGCGCTCGCTGTTCGGCGGCGGCGCCGGTCCGGTGCCCGCGGTCACGGCGGTGGGGGACCCGATGCAGTCCATCTACGGGTGGAGAGGGGCGTCGGCCTCCAACCTCGACCGGTTCCGCGACGACTTCCCCCGGGCCGCAGGTCAGCGGTCCCACCTGCTCGAGCTCACCACCTCGTGGCGGAACCCCCCGGAAGTGCTCTCCCTGGCCAACCGGGTCACCCAGCCGCTGCGGGACGGCCCGGGAACCGTGCCGGTCCCGCAGCTGCGAGCGCGCCCCGGCGCCGAACCCGCCGACCTCAGGGTGGCGGTGCTGGACACGGCGGACGCCGAGCGGGAGTGGTTGGCCGACGAGGTGTCCCACCGGTACCGCGCGGCGGAGGCGGCCGGTCGTGTCCCCACCGCCGCCGTGCTGGTCCGACGCAACAGCGACTCCGGGCCGATCGCCGAGGCCCTGGAGGCCCGTGGGCTGCCGGTGGAGGTCGTCGGGGTGGGGGGACTACTGGACGTCCCCGAGGTCGCGGACGTGGTGTGTCTGCTCACGGTGGTCGCCCGTCCCGGCGCCGGTGCGCCGCTGATGCGGCTGCTCACCGGATCCCGGTTCGCCCTCGGGGCCGCCGACCTGGCCGCGCTGGCCAGGCGGGCGTCCGCGCTCTCACTCCGGCGCCCGGCCGAGGCCGGGGGAGCACTGTACTCCGTCCGGGAACTCGAAGACGCACTGGACGCCATCGCCCGCGGCGAGGAGACCGACGCCGCGGGACTCGCGGACGCGCTGTCCGACCCGGGCCCCGAGGGCGACTACAGCCCCGACGGCCTCGCCCGCATCACCGGGCTCTCGCGCATCATCGCCGGGCTCCGAGCGCGGTCGTCCGCGCCCCCTGCCAGACTCGTCGCCGCCGCGGAACAGGCACTGGGCCTGGACGCCGAGGTGCGCCTCCGGGAGCGGGCCGGCGGGGGAGAGGCACGCGAGCAGCTCGACGAGCTGCAGGACGTGGCCGCGGGATTCGGCGCCGAGCGGGGTCCGGGCCTGGACGCCTTCCTGGCACACCTCGATCTGGCGCGCACTGTGGACGGCGGGCTCGCACGAGGTGAGGTCGCCTCCGTTCCGGGCCGGGTGCAGATCCTCACCGTGCACTCGGCCAAGGGGCTGGAATGGGAGATCGTCGCCGTGCCCCACCTGTCGGCCGGGATCTTCCCCTCCGACCGCACGCCCCAGACCTCGGTCCGGGCGGCCACCCACCTGCCCGAGTACCTCCGCGGGGACCGCGAGGACGAGGACAACCCCGGAGGCGTGCCGGTGCCCCGGCTCGACGGGGTCGCGGACCGCAAACGACTGGAGGCCACGCTCAAGGCCCACATCGACCGCGTCAAGATTCGGTCACTCGACGAGGACCGACGCCTGTTCTACGTGGCCGTCACCCGGGCGGAACACTCCCTTCTGCTCTCGGCGTCCCATTGGCACGGAAGTGGCTCCACACCCCGCGGCCCGTCGGAGTTCCTCGACGAGGTCCTCGAGTCGTGCCGGGGACCCGAACCCCTCGGGGTAATCGACCACCTCGTCGTCACACCGTCGGCCACCAACCCGGCCACCGCGACGGTGGTCGAGGCCACCTGGCCGCGTGCCTCGGTGGACGATCGCAGGGCGGCGGCGGACGCGGTGTCGCAGGCCTCGCCCGTGGATCCCGAGATCGATCCGGCTCCCGACCACGGGCCCGCCCGGTTCTGGCACCTCACGGCGGCGCCGCTGCTCGCGGAGGCACGCCGGGCCGCCGACGAGCGCGAGGCCGTGGTCCTGCCGCGCCGGTTGACCGCGGGGGAGGTCGTGGCCATGGCCACCGATCCGGAGGCGTACGCCGACCGGCTGCGCAGACCGGTGCCGTTCCGGCCCGACCGTTTCGCCCGACGTGGGACGCGGTTCCACCAGTGGCTGGAACACCGATTCGGGGCCACCCACCTGCTCGACATCGACGACCTGCCCGGAGCAGGGGACCACGGGGCCGACGACGGCGTGTCGGAGGCGGACCTCGCGGCGCTGAAGCAGGCGTTCGAGGCGTCGAGGTGGGCGCGGCTGACACCCGAGGCGGTGGAGGTGCCCTTCGAGGTGGGCCTGGGGGAGCACCTGTTGCGCGGCCGGATGGATGCGGTCTTCACCGACGGGGACGACTGGATCGTCGTGGACTGGAAAACCGGGCGGGTGCCGGGCCCGGGGGAGATGCCGGCCGTCTCGCTCCAGTTGGCGGTCTACCGCTACGCCTGGTCCAGGGTCGTCTCGGCCCGACTCGGTCGGCCGGTCGGGCTCGACAGGGTCCGGGCCGCCTTCCACTACGTCCGCGCCGGGAGGACCGTCGAACCGGACCCTCTGCCAGACGCGGAGGATCTGCGGCGACTGCTCTCCACCGGCCCGGGGAGAGGGCGGTTGTTGTCCGACACCGGCCGATAGGCCACGATGGTCCGGGTGACCCCGACGAATGACGGAGGTCTCGTCCCGGAACGGAGCTGCCGATGGTGAGGAAGCGCGCACTCGCGTCCCGTTCCCGCAGCAGCGACCCCCTGGACGAGAGCCCCGACCACATCCTCGTGGGCGTGGTGAGCATCCCCGCCAACGCCGAGAGCCCGTGGCGACTGATCGGCAAGCGCGTACTGATGGCTGCCCTCGCGCTGGGACTGGCGGCCCTCGTGGTGTACCTCGACCAGGAGGGATACGAGGGCGGTGGCGGGCCCGACGGCAGAATCACCGCCGTCGACGCCATCTATTACGCGACGGTCTCACTCTCGACCACGGGCTACGGGGACATCGCCCCGATCACGCAACAGGCGCGGCTGCTCAACGCGGTCATCATCACGCCGCTGCGGGTGGTCTTCCTGATCCTGCTCGTCGGTACGACCCTGTCAGTGCTCACCGAGCAGTCGCGTCAAGCCCTCAGGATCCAGCGCTGGAGGAACCTCGTGCGTAACCACACCGTCGTCGTAGGCTACGGAACCAAGGGCAGGTCCGCCGTCGCGGCGATGCTCGCCGACGACACCGCTCCCGACGACATCGTCGTCGTCGACACCGACCCCCAGGCGCTCAAGTCGGCGGCCGCGCGCGGCCTGGTCACCGTCCAGGGTTCGGCCACCCGGTCGGACGTCCTCAAGCTCGCGGGCGTGACGCGCGCCGCGTCCGTGGTGGTGGCGACCAATTCCGACGACACGGCGGTGCTGGTCACGCTCACCGCCCGGGAGCTCGCGCCCAACGCGAAGATCGTCGCCACCGTCCGCGAGTCCGACAACAAGCATCTGCTGAAACAGTCCGGTGCCGACTCCGTGGTGGTCTCCGCCGAGACGGCGGGCCGGCTGCTCGGACTGGCGACCATCACACCGACCGTTGTGGGGATGATGGAGGACCTGCTGACGCCCGACGAGGGCTTCTCCATCGCCGAACGACGAGTCGAGGAGTCCGAGGTCGGCGGGTCGCCGCGGCACCTCGCCGAGCTCGTTCTGGGCGTCGTCCGCAAGGGCCAGTTGATCAAGGTCAACGAACCGCAGGCCGATGCCCTGGAGACCGGTGACCGCCTGCTCTACATCAGGATGGTCGCGGGCTGATACCTGCGCCGGGACGGTCGGCCCGGCCGGCCCGGGTCGGCAGGGCGATCTCCGGATACGCTGACCGCCTCCCACGATCCGCGAGAAGGACCCCGACAATGCCGATGGACTTCAGCCTCGATTCCGACCCCGTCCTGTCCGTCGCCGCCCCCGACCGGGCCGCGCCTCTGCGCCAGGACGCCGACGGCCTGGCGCGGGGGTGGGCCACCGCGCGGGTGGTGCGGATCGACCGCCGCAACCGATTCGCCACCGATCCCGTGGCGGGCGGCCGTCGACGCCTCCGTGTGGAGTCCGCAACGGACCACGCGGATCAGATGCCCGAGACCGCGGTGTTCCTCGGGCTCACGGACGAGGGCCGTCACCTCTGGGCGATGCCGGTGGAGGAGCTCCCCGACGATCCGTCGGTGGCGACCCTCCGGTCGACCGGAGCGGACCTCGTGGACGGGGACGGGGCGCTGGCATCGCAGGCCCTCGCGCTCCTCGGGTGGCACCGGGACACCGTGCGGGGCCGGCAGCCGCAGCACCATCCGCGCCGGGTGGACGCGGGCTGGGCGATCGAGGACCCCTTCCACGGCGGACCCGAATACCCCCGCACGGACCCGGCCGTGATCTGCCTGGTCCACGACGGGGGCCGTCGGGTACTCCTCGCCCGCCAGCCGGTCTGGCCGACGGGGATGTACTCCCACGTCGCGGGATTCGTGGAGGCGGGGGAGTCGCTGGAGGGGTGCGTGGTCCGCGAGGTGCAGGAGGAGGTCGGCGTGGCCGTGGACCGCGTCCGCTACCTCGGCAGTCAGCCCTGGCCGTTCCCGCGCTCGCTGATGGTGGGTTTCCACGCCATCGGCGACCCGGACGCGCCGATCGTCCTCGAGGACGAGGAGATCAGTGAAGCCGCCTGGTTCGACGTCGACGAGGTCCGCGCCGCGCTCGACGGCCGGGGCGCGCTGCGGGTGGCGCCGCCGGTGTCGATCGCCCACGTGATGCTCCGGTCGTGGGTGGCGGCGGTGGACGGCGGGTGAGACGTCCAGCGGGTCAGGCGTCCGCGAGCTCGGCGAGCTTGGCCCTGACCTGCGAGGCCGGGGGATTGGTGGCGGTGGTGCCGTCCGAGTACAGGGCGGTCGGGACGACGCGGTTGCCCCCGTTGACGCTCTCCACGAACGCCGCGGCCTCGGCGTCGGCGTCGACGTCGATCTCGACGTACCCGATCGCCTTCTCGTCCAGCAGCTTCTTGAGCCGGGTGCAGAAGGGGCACCAGGAGGTGGTGTAGAGGGTCAGGGCCTCCACGCCGTCGGTCGAGAGATCGCTGTCGTTCCTCAGTTCGCTCATGCCCGGGTCCAACGTCCCACGATGGCGGAATCTTCCCGGGGCGGGCCCGGGGCACCCGTGTCGGGGCAGGATGCCACCATGGGGGCGTGGAAGACGTGCGACGTGTCCGGGAGTCGGCCCTCGACGGACTGGACCCCCAGCAGCGGCGGGCCGTCCTGGCCCCGCGTGGCCCCGTCTGCATCCTCGCCGGCGCGGGCACCGGAAAGACGCGCACGATCACCCGGCGCATCGCCCACCTGGTGACCACCGGCCACGTCCGGGGGGACCAGGTCCTCGCCGTCACGTTCACCGCCCGGGCGGCGGGCGAACTGCGCATGCGGCTCGCCGGACTGGGGGTCGCGGAGGCCGGGACGGGCCCGGTCCAGGCGCGGACCTTCCACTCGGCGGCCCTGCGCAACCTCTCCTACTTCTGGCCCCGGGTCTACGGTGAGGAGCCCTGGCAGCTGCTCGACGGGCAGTTCCGGGCGGTCGCCCAGGCCGTCCGCCGGGTGGGGTTGGATCCCTCGACGGAGACGATCCGCGACGTCCTCACCGAGATCGGCTGGGCCAAGTCCAGTCTGCTCACCCCCGACACCTACGCCGAGCGTGCGATCGCGCTCGGGCGTGACCTCCCGGCCCCCGCCCCGGAGGTGGCGCGGGCGTTCCGCGCCTACGAGGACCTCAAGGTGTCGGGCCCGGTCCGCATGCTCGACTTCGACGACCTGCTGGGGCACATGGCGGACCTCGTGGAGGAGGTCCCGGCGATCGCCGAGGAGTTCCGGGACCGCTACCGGTGCTTCGTGGTGGACGAGTTCCAGGACGTCACCCCCGCCCAGCAGCGCCTGCTGTCGGCCTGGCTCGGCCGGCGTGACGACCTCACCGTGGTGGGCGACGTCAACCAGACCATCTACTCCTTCGCGGGCGCCGACCCGGACTACCTGCTCGGGTTCGCAGAGCGCTACCCGGAGGCGACCGTCGTGCGCCTGGAGTCGGACTACCGGTCCACACCGCAGGTCGTCGAGCTCGCCAACGCGGTGATCGGGTCCGGCGCCGATCGGTTCCGGGCGGCCGGGCTCACCCTCCGTGGGATGCGACCGGCCGGACCCGAGCCCGTGCTCACCGAGTACGCGGACGAGGACGCGGAGGCGGAGGCCGTGGCGGGCGCGATCGCCGACCTGGTCCACGGTGGGCTCGACCCGTCCGAGATCGCGGTGCTCTACCGGGTCAACGCGCAGTCGGAGCGCATCGAGGCCGCGCTGGACGAGGTGGGGATCGGCTACCGGCTCAAGGGAGGCGAGGGCTTCTTCGACAGGACGGTGGTCAGGCGTGCGATGGCGACGATCGACACACTGGTCGACGGCTCGGACGCGGCGGCGGCCGGGGAGCACTCCACACTCACCGATCCCACCGACGTCGTCCGGGTGATCCGGGCGGCCCTGGAACCGCTGGGTCTCACGGCAGCCGAGCCGTCGGGAGCCCAGGCCAGGGAGAAGTGGGAGTCACTCACGGCGTTGATGGGACTGGTGGAGGAGATCGCCACCACGGGGGACCGCCCCGGGCTCCTGCCGGTGGTCGCGGGGCTCCGCGCCCGCGCGGCCGCGCGACACGCACCGGACGAGCGCGGGGTCACCCTGGCGTCGTTCCACGCCGCCAAGGGGCTCGAGTGGGATGCGGTGTTCCTCCTCGGGGTGCACGAGGGCAGCCTGCCCATCAGTCACGCCATCAAGGCCGGACCGGACGCCATCGAGGAGGAGAGGCGGTTGTTGTACGTGGGTGTGACGCGGGCGCGGGAGCACCTGTCCGTCTCGTGGAGTCGCAGCCGCCGGGCCGGTGGCCGCGCCACCCGCCGCCCCAGCCGGTTCCTGGACCCGGTGCGCCCGTCCCCGGCGCCCGCCGCCGCCCGTCAGACGACCGACTCGGCGGACAAGGGGCGCTGTCGTGGCTGCGGCGAGCGGCTCACCGGGCCGATGCACCGGGCGCTGGGATCGTGTCCGGACTGCTCGGTCGAGGTCGACACCGGGTTGTTCGAGCGGCTTCGGGACTGGAGGAGGGAGACATCGGAACGAATCGGAAAGCCGGCGTACACGGTGTTCACCAACGACACGCTCGTGCAGATCGCTCGCGAGCGTCCCGCGGACACAAGAGCGTTGGGGCGCATCGGCGGGATCGGGGCACACAAACTCGGCGAGTACGGCGACGAGGTCCTGCGGCTGGTGCGCGAGGGCTGACCCGGCGCGATCCGGTGCGGATCACTCCTCGTCGGGAAAGATCTCCGGCATCCAGCGGTGGACGATCTCCCGGTAGGGCGCGGTGGCCTCGAGTTGGCACAACATGCCGACCGACGCCGAGAGCACGCGGTGGATCAGGACGTAGTCGCGGGGCAGTGTGAACGAGCGCGACGTCCGGAACTCCCGTCCGGAGACGTCCCCGTAGGCGGCCATGATGCCCTGCAACCACTTGCGGTCGAAGTGGAACTCGTCAGTGCGCATCGGTTCGATGAAGGGGTCGAGGAAGGACATCGCGTCGGCGGGGTCCACGCCGCCCCGGCCCACGTACCCGGACCGTGCCAGTAAGGCGACCAGTTCCTCGGCCTGCCCGGCCAACGCGAGCCGCATCATCGAGGTCAGCGCCGCGGGCATGCCCTCCGGCAGGGGCAGCGCCGCACCGAAGTCCAACACCACCATCCGCCCGTCGTCGGCGAGCAGGAAGTTACCGGGGTGCGGATCGCCGTGCATCATCCGGGCGCGGGTGGGGGAGCAGAACTGGAACTCCGTCAACAGCTCTCCGGCCCGGTTCCGCTCGTCCTGCGTGCCGCCCGCGGCGATCCGGCCGAGCGTGCGGCCCTCCGCCCACTCGGTCACCAGGACCTTGGGCGCCGACGCCAGCACGGCGGGCACGTGGATCTGCGGATCGTCGCGGAACGCCGAAGCGAACACCCGCTGGGTGTCCGCTTCGCCCCGGTAGTCCAGTTCGGCCACGGCGCTGTCGTACAACTCGTCGATGACCCCCTTTACGTCGGTGCCGGGGGTGAGCGGCCGCAGGAGTGGGGCGAGTCGTCGGAGTTGACGCAGATCCGATCGCAGCGCCTCGTCGGCCCCGGGGTACTGCACCTTGACCGCCACCTCCCGGCCGTCCGCCCAGACCGCGCGGTGGACCTGGCCGATCGAGGCCGCGGCGGCCGCGGAGGTGTTGAACTCCGCGAATCGCTCCCGCCACCGCAGTCCGAGCTGGGCGTCGAGGACCCTCTCCACCTCGGCGGGGGGGAGGGGTGGCGCCTCCGCCTGGAGTTTGGTGAGCGCTTCCCGGAACGGGCCGGCGTACTTGTCGGGCATCCCGGCCTCGAACACGCTGAGGGCCTGGCCCACCTTCATGGCCCCGCCCTTGAGCTCTCCGAGAACGGCGAAGACCTGTTCGGCCGCCTGGTCGGCGAGCTCCTCGGTCAACACACCGTCGCTTCTGCCCAGGGCACGACGGCCCAGGGACCCCGCGGCTCGTCCGGCGATTCCCAGGGGCAGGCCTGCGAGGCGAGCTGCTCGGCGGGATGAGGTACGGGGGAGTTCGGACACGCTTCCAATCATGACAGAGGATGGCCCTGTGTCGCCGCGCCGCAGGTGCAGCGCCCGGAGGCGGGCCATTCGAGTCTCCTCCACAGCCCCTCGGCAGGGTTGATCTCGATGGATGCGCCGACGGTCTGGAGGGGGTGGTCCGACTCACGAGTGGCGGCGACCTCGGCCAGGACGAGTGCCGCGGCCGCGGTGAGCGCGGGCACGCCGGCAGCGGGGCACCGGCCCACCAGCTGGGCCGCCACGTACGGCCACCGCGGGTCACGCGCGGCACGGAACAGGTCGACGCAGCGGAGGCACGGGGTGAGCCCGGGGATGACGGTGGGGCCCACCACCACTCGTCCGTCGCGGGTGTGCACGTGGAGATGGGGCTGGCCGGACCGGGTGAGTGCGGAGACCACCACGGGATCCGCCGCGACGGAACCGGTCAGGATCACCAGGTCCGGTACCGGACCGCGCCGGTGCCAGGGCGGCCGGTCGGGGTCGAAGGCCAGACCGGGGTCGGAGCTGGTCGTGACCCGGCATCCGTTGACCGACAGCGGTCCGCGCAGTACCTCCGACACCTGCCCCCTGCCGAGGATGTGGACCTGCCGGATGGCGGGCGGCCGCGGGGCCGGCACGGAGTCGGGGGTGGGCGCGTGCGGGCCGAGGAGCCGGACGTGGCCGAGCTCGGCCAGGCGCACGAGGATCCCCGCGACGGCGGGGAGATCAGTGGCGTCGACCCCGGCCCGGGCGGCGGCGTCGTCGAGGTCGGACTCGCCTTCGAGCTCGAGGAGCAGTGCCGCCAGACCCCGCGGTCCGCACGACCCGGGGGCGGCCACCACGACCGCGCGGTCCGGCGCGAGGCCCACCTGAACCGAGTCGTGGTCGCGCACCACCACGACGGTCCCGGCCCGTAGGACGGCCCGGACGGGATCCCGCTGGGTGGGTCCGATCGCCGCGTGTGGGGACGCGGGTGTGTCTGGGGACGTGGGTGTGTCTGGGGACGTGGGCGCACCGGAAGGGGATGGGAGAACATCGGCGTGGGGTGGACGCACACCGGAGCGGGTCGCTGATGACACGGGCTCATCGTGGCACGTGCGCGGTCGTCGCGGGGACGCTCGTCGGCGAGTTGTCCACAGGCCCCGCGCACCCGGTGCGACCTGTGGAGAACCGAACGGTCACCGGTCGTCTACCGTGGTCGGCGTGTCACCCACGCCCCACCCGGAAGCCGACGTCGATCAGGGTTCGGTACCCGCCGACGGGCTACCCACCAGCCCCGATGACCCCAGGATCGAGGTGCGGCGGTCGCGTCGCCGCACAAGGACGGTCTCCGCACGAGTGGAGGGCGGGGCCGTGGTCGTGCTCATGCCGGCCGGGCTGCCCCGGGCCGAGGAACGCCGGCTCGTCGCCGACATGCTGTCGCGACTGCGTCGTTCCGCCGGGCGGTCGGGGGTCAAGGCGTCCGATGAGGACCTGATGCGACGTGCGATCTCGTTGTCGGACAGGTGGATGGAGGGACGCGCGCGACCGGCGTCGATCCGGTGGGTGCCCGCGATGACCACCCGGTGGGCCTCGTGCTCCCCCGCGTCGGGGGAGATCAGGGTCAGCGAGGCGTTGCGGGAGGTCCCCGCGTACGTGCTGGACTACGTCGTCGTCCATGAACTCGCCCACCTCGTGGTGCCCGGCGGCCACACCAAGGATTTCTGGGAGGTGGTGCGACACTATCCGCGGACCGAGCGCGCCATGGGCTTCCTGGAGGCCCACTCCAGGACCCTCGGGCGGGGACCCGGCGGAGCCGCCGATGGCGGCGAGGGAGTGGGGGACCTCGTGCAGGACGACGGCCCCTGACCTCAGACGGTCCCTGACCTCAGGCGACCCCGCGGGTCAGGAGTCCCGCGCGGGTCCGTCCGCCTCGCCGCCGGATCCGCCGCCGGCCTCGCCCCCGGACTCGCGGAGGAACTTCTCGATCTCGTCGACCCCGGACTGATCCCCGGTGGTCTCGTCGAGGAGCCGGTCGATCACCGCGGCCGGGTTCTCGAGGTCCTCGCCCACGGGGAGCAGGTCCGGATGGCTCCACAGGCCGTCCCGACGGTCCGTGCCGACCGCCTCGGAGACCCGGCGCCACAGCTCCGAGGCCTCGCGCGCCTTGCGCGGGCGCAGTTCCAGACCGACGAGACCGGCGAAGGCCTGCTCCGCCGCCCCACCGGTTGCGCGGCGGCGCAGCCACATCTCGCGCAGCTTGTCGGCGCTGGGCAGGCGATCGCCGACCGCGGTGGTGACGACCGCGTCGACCCAGCCCTCGACCAGGGCGAGCAGCGTCTCGAGGCGGCCGAGTGCCGCCTCGTTGACATTGGTGACCTTGGGTCCGATGGCACCGGCCCCGCCGGACAGCAGCTCCTGGAGCTTGGCGGGGTCCTGGAGGATGGACGGGTCGAGACCGGAGGCGAGGTCGTCGAGGCCCGAGGTGTCGACCCGGATCCCGCGGGCGTACTCCTCGACGGTGGCCAGGACCCTCGCCCGGAGCCAGGGCGCACCCGCGAACAACCGGATGTGGGCGGCCTCCCGCGCGGCCAGGAACACCAGCACCTCCTGGCGGGGGAGGTCGAGTTCCTCGGCGAACGCGTCGATCGCGGTCGGACACAGGGCGCTCACCCCGTCGTCCGCGAAGGGCAGACCCACCTCGGAGGAGAAGAGCACGGCCGGGGCGAGCTTGCCCAGTCCCTGACCGAGCTGCATCCCGAAGCCCATGCCACCCATCTGGTCGAGCATTCCCAGCAGCGGTCCGGCGAGCTGGCGCGCCTCCTCCGGCATCGCCCCCTTGGTGGCCGAGTTCATCTGTTCGGCGACCGGGGTGCAGATCTTCTCCCAGGTGGGGAGGGACTGTTCGACCCACTGCTGGGGCGTCCAGACCTCGGTCCGGTGGACGCCGGAGGGGAACACGGTGGTCTCGTCCAGCCACAGCTCCGCGAGGCGGATCGACTCCTGCGCGGCGGTCCGGGAGGCCTCGGTCACGACCGGGGTGCGCCCGAGGGCCTGCAGGGCCACGGTGCGGGCGAGCTGGTAGTTGACCGGACCCGAGGTGCCGGGTCCGCTCATCGCCGATCCCATCGAGCCGAGCATCTGGCCGAACTGGGAGAGCATCTGGCCGAACTGGCCGAACTGGGAGGGGTCGAAACCGCCGGGGCCGCCCGGGTCGCGGCTCCGGTCGTCGTCGCGACCGTCGTCATCGGAAGCGGAGAAACCGAAGGGCTGGTTCATGCCACAACGGTACAGCCCCTCGGGTGCGCAGGTCCGGGCCCGACGTCACGGTATCGGCCCGCGGACTACCCTTGCCTCCGTGAGTCGCCGACTGCTGACCCTCCTCGCCGCTCTGGTCCCGGCGGTGCTGCTGCTCGTCCTGGCCACCTCCGCGACGGTTCCGCTCGTGGCCATGGGCCCCGGGCCCACCTATGACACGTTCGGCGAGGTCCGGGTCGAGGGCGAGGACGGGGTGGAGACGGTCCCCATCATCGAGGTCAGCGGCCGGGAGGCGGACGAGACCTCCGGTGCGCTGCGGATGACCACGGTCGCGGTTCGGGACAATCTCACCCTCCTCGAGGCCACGCGGTTCTGGCTGGACCCGGTACAGGTGGTGGTCCCCCGTGACCAGGTCTTCCCCCCGGAACGGTCCCGGGACGAGGTGAGGGAGACCAACGCCGCCGAGATGGTGGGGTCGGAGAACTCGGCGGAGGCCGCCGCCTACAGGTACCTGGGGATCCCGATGCAGCCCAGGGTCGAGGCCGTCGACCCCGAGGGCGCGGCCGCCGACCGCCTCCGTGAGGGGGACGTCCTGACCTCGATCGACGGCGAGCGGGTCTCCGACGCCACCGCGGTGGTCGAGCAGGTCAGCGCCCGGCGGCCGGGCGAGGAGGTCTCGATCGGGTTCACCAGGGACGGGCGTGAGGAGACGACGACGACGACGTTGCAGCCCGCCGGTCCGGACGGCGATCCTGACCAGGGCCGCCTGGGCATCCTCGTCGGTGACACCCCGGCGGACGGGACCGAGGTCGACATCAACATCGACCCGAACGTGGGCGGGCCCTCGGCGGGGCTGGTGTTGGCGGTCGCGATCGTGGACAAGCTGTCACCGGGAGAACTGACGGGCGGCGCGCAGGTCGCGGGATCGGGCACCATCCGGCCCGACGGCACCGTCGGCCCGATCGGCGGGATCACCCACAAGATCCGGGCCGCCCGGGAGGCGGGGGCCACGGAGTTCCTCGTCCCGTCCGCAAACTGTGCGGAGGCCGTGCAGGACCCACCGGGAGGGATCCGCCTGATCGAGGTGGACACGCTCCGGGGCGCGATGGAGGCGCTGGAGGAGGCCGTTTCCGGGGGGCAGCCACCGACCTGCGAGTGAGTCGGGGCTTTTCCGTAAGGTGGATTCCACGAGCATGTCCGCCCCAGCAGTCCAGGAGCTTCCCCGGTGTCCGTCCGCCCGCCCGGTAATCCCGGTCGGCCGATCGCGATCTCACGTCGCGGCCGAGCCGTCGCCATCTCAATCGTCATCCTCATCGTCCTGATCCAGGTGCTACCGAGGATCAACTCCACGTACACCAACTGGCTGTGGTTCTCCTCGGTCGACGCCACCACCGTCATGAGGACGGAGCTGCTCACGCGGATCGGTCTCTTCGTGGTGGTCGCCCTGCTCGTGGGACTCGCGGTCGTCGCGGGCATCCTGCTGGCCTACCGGTACCGGCCGGTCTTCCTGGCGCAACCGGGGATGCCGGACGCGCTGGCGAGATACCGGGCCGCGCTCGGCGACTCACCGGGCAAGACGGTCCTCTGGGTCCCCGTCGCGCTCGGCCTGCTCGCCGGCTCCGTGGCACAGACGGGCTGGCAGCAGGTGCTCGCGTTCTTCAATTCCACCCCGTTCGGGCAGACCGATGCCCAGTTCGGGATCGACATCTCCTTTTACGCCTTCGAGCTGCCCCTGTGGCGGTCGCTCGTCACCTGGCTCATGGTCGCCGTGGTCCTGGCGTTCCTCGCCAATCTCGTCACGCAGTATCTGTTCGGTGGGCTCCGGCCCGGTGCGCGCGAAGGGGCGTTGACCCGCGCCGCGCGGATCCAGCTGGTCAGTCTCGCGGGACTGTTCATCCTGCTCAAGGCGGCGGCGTACTGGCTCGACCGGTACGAGCTGCTCTTCCGCGAGAACGCGACGTTCACCGGTGCCGGACACACCGACGTCAACGCCCTGATCCCGGCCAAGATCTTCATGTTCTCCGTGGCCATCGTCTGTGCGATCGCCTTCTTCTCCGCGATCGTGATCAGGGATCTGCGCATCCCGGCGCTCGCCACGGTGCTCCTGCTGTTCTCCGCGCTCGTGGTGGGGTCGGTCTGGCCGCTGGCGGTCGAGCAGTTCTCGGTCAACCCCAACCGCGCCGAGAAGGAACGGGAGTACATCGCCCGCAACATCGAGGCCACGCGAGCCGCGTACGACATCGGTGACGACCGGGTGACCTACATCGAGGGCTGGGGCTCGGCGGATCCGAACCCACGGGAGGCGGGGTCGGACGTCACGACGTTGTCCAACGTCCGTGTGCTCGACCCGAACGTGCTCTCGCCGACCTTCACCCAGCTTCACCAGCTGCGCAACTTCTACGGTTTCCCCGAGACGCTGAGTATCGACCGCTACACCATCGACGGTGAGATGCGGGACTACCTCGTGGCCGCGCGCGAGCTCAACCCGGAGTCCCTGCAGGCCAATCAGCGAGACTGGATCAACCGGCACACCGTCTACACGCACGGCAACGGGTTCGTCTCCGCGCCCGCCAACCGGGTCAACGAGATCGCCGATGACGCGGGCTCGGACCGCGGCGGCCTGCCGAACTTCCAGATCTCGGACCTCGAGGCCATCAACAGCGGCCAGGAGATGGTGATCCCGGTGACCCAGCCGCGGACCTACTTCGGTCCGCTCATCGCCCAGGCCGACCCCGACTACGCGATCGTCGGCGACAACGGTGAGGGTCCCCGCGAGTACGACACGGACACCGAGCAGTACACCTACACCGGTGAGGGCGGCGTCCCGATCGGCAACTGGCTCAACCGCACGGCGTACGCCCTGAGGTTCGCCGAGCGCAACATCCTGCTGTCCAGCCTGATCGGCTCGGACTCCAAGATCATCTACGACCGCGATCCCCGGGACCGTGTCCAGAAGGTCGCGCCGTGGCTGACGACCGATACCAACACGTACCCGGCCGTGATCGACGGCCGGATCAAGTGGATCGTCGACGGCTACACCACTCTCAAGACGTACCCGTACGCCGAACTGAGTTCCCTGGAGGCCATGACGGCCGACTCGACCAACGAGGCGGGCGGCCGGGTCCTGCCGGACGAGAAGGTCTCGTACATCCGCAACTCCGTCAAGGCCACGGTCGACGCGTACGACGGCACGGTGGACCTCTACGCGTTCGACGAGTCGGACCCGGTGTTGCAGACCTGGATGAAGGCCCTGCCCGGGATCGTGCAGCCCAGGGACGCCATCTCGGAGGAGCTCGAACAGCATCTCCGGTACCCGGAGGACCTGTTCAAGGTCCAGCGTGAGCTGCTGGCCCGGTACCAGGTCGACGACCCGGGGCAGTTCTTCACCAACGACGCCTTCTGGTCGGTGCCGTCCGATCCCACGGTGACCTCGTCGATCCAGAACCCGACCCCGCCCCCGGGCGGACCGGCCGGTGGACCAGCGGGTGCCCAGGCGGCGAACGCCGGTCCGGTGGAGGGGCCGAGTCAGCCGCCGTACTACGTGGTGGTCTCCGATCCGACAGACCCCGAGTCGGACGAACCCTCCTTCCAGCTCATCTCCGCGTTCCGCGGGTACGAGCGCGAGTTCCTCGCGGCGCACATGTCGGCGAGCTCGGACCCGGACACCTACGGCGAAATCACGGTCCGGGTGCAGCGGCCCACCGAACCCCTGGCGCAGGGACCCAACCAGGCGCAGGACATCATGATTGCCTCGCCGGCGATCGCCGAGGACCGCCGACTGTGGGGCGAGACGGCCGAGATCACCGAGGGCAACCTGCTCGCGTTGCCGCTGGCGGACGACTCCGTCCTGTACGTGGAGCCCATCTACACGCAGCGCAAGGACCAGGATTCGGCGTTCCCCAGGTTGCTCCGCGTGATGGTCAGCTACGACCGTGCGGTGGGCTATGCGCCGACGCTGTACGAAGCGCTGCGCCAGGTGGGCATCGAGGCAGACCCGGATGTCGTGCGGATCGACGAGAGCGGCGAGGCGGAAGCCGAGGCGGAGGACGCCGCGTCTCCCACCGCTGCCACCGCTCCGCGCCCGGCGGCCCCGGCCACCGGGGGGACGGACGACGCCGCGAGGGCTGCAGCCGTGCGGAACATCAACCAGGCGCTGAACGCGGTCCGCTCGGCCCAGGGCGGGGACCTGTCCTCACTGGGTCGGGCCCTGGAGGATCTGCAGGAGGCCGTCGACGCCTACCAGGCACTCGGGAACTGAGTTGACCTGCATGAATGGGAGGCGCAGTGTGAGTTGAGTCATGTTCCGGTCGTTCTGCGTTCACCGATTTGCCTTCCGCGGTGAGTGGCACGTAGTGTCATAGACGCAAACGACGCGGGGTGGAGCAGCTCGGTAGCTCGCTGGGCTCATAACCCAGAGGTCGCAGGTTCAAATCCTGTCCCCGCTACCACGCACCAGGCCCGGTTCCCGAGAGGGAGCCGGGCCTGAGGTCATTTCTGGAGTTGTCTCGTTCGAGTTTGCCGACGCCGTGGTCGGGAGTGCGGACAACGTAGCTGCCTCCGGAGCGCTCGTCGCGCCTGTCCTCGTGTTCCGGCCCACGCAGCGGTTCGGTCCTCGTATGGTGGACAGGTGTCTGTTCGCATNNGTCCAGCGGGGTTCGCGCTTCTCGGCGAACGCGGCCACGCCCTCGCGGGCGTCGTCGGACAGGACCACGGGGCTGGCCATCTCGCTCTGACGTCCGAACGCCTCCTCGGGGCTCCAGGTGGGTGCCTCGTCGACGATCTTCTTGCCGACCCTCACCGACAGGGGGGCGTTGGCGGCGATGCGCCGGGCCGTCTCCATCGCCGTCTCCAGGGCCCTGCCCTCGGGAACCACGGTGTTCACCATTCCCAGTTCGGCCAACCTCGTGGCGGGGAGGGCGTCGCCGAGCAGGGCGAGTTCCAGGGCCACCGGCCGCGGCAGGCGGGTGGCCGACCG
>NZ_KB714632.1:32200-69523 GCF_000349585.1 Dietzia sp. UCD-THP | reverse complement strand
GGCCGACCGCCACAGTCCGCCGGCCGCGGCGAGGAGGCCGCGCTTGACCTCGGGGAGACCGAAGGAGGCGTTCTCGGCGGCGATGATGAGGTCGGCGCACATCGCGAGCTCGAATCCGCCGGCGAGCGCAGGTCCCTCGACCGCGGCGACGGTGGGCGTGGTGGGCGGCTCGGCGGTCAGGCCCAGCGGGCCGCGGCGGTCGGTGACCGGTACCTGCCCGCGGTGGGCTCCGGCGAGGTCCATGCCCGCGCAGAAGGTGTCGCCGCTGCCCGTGAGGACGATGGCGCGCACGCCCGAGTCGTCCTCGGCGTCGTCCACGGCGCGCTCCAGTTGGACCGCGGTGGCGTGGTCGATGGCGTTCTTGGCGTGGGGGCGGTTGAGCGTGATCACCCAGACCGAACCGTCGCGTCGGGTGAGGACCGGGGCCGTGGGCGGTTCCGGGAGCTCCTGCCGCTCGCCCTCGACGACGACCCGGTGGCCGTCGAGACGCAGGGTCCGGCGCAGCGGGGTACCGGAGGTGAGCGCGGCGATGTCGTCGGCGCTCTCGCGCCGCAGGAGGACACGGGCGCCGTCCGGCGTGATCGCGGAGACCACGACGCCCTCAGCGCCGCCGTCGCGACCGTGGGGGACGGTCACGGCCTCGATCACCGCGGGACCGTCGAGTTCCGTGCGCGCCGGGCGCGGGGCGGGGCGTTCGATCGCGGGCTTGAGGTGCGCGAACGGGCGGCTCGGCGGTGTGCCGGAGTAGATGCCCAGGGAGTGCTTGGTGGCGTACCAGCCCAGTGAGGTGGACAACCCGACCTGATCCGGGTCCTCACGCAGCAGCGGTACGAGCGTCGAGACGGCGTGCAGGCCGTAGTTGTTGCCGGGTCCGCCGGCCGAGGTGAGTCCGCCGGTCACGCTGAGGGGCCGCGACGGGTCCTGCCAGGGCAGGCCGAGGGCGCGGGCGCCGAGCTGGACGGCGGAGGGGAAGCAGGAGTAGAGGTCGACGGGGCCGAGGTCGTCCGCGGTGATGCCCGCGTGCTCGAAGGCGGCGGCGCCGGCGGCGGCGATCGCGGGGGAGCGGGTCAGGTCGGCGCGCTCGGAGACGAACCATTCGTCGGTGCCCGAGGCGCCGGCGTGCAGGAACACCCACTTGTCCTGGGGGACTCCGAGCGCCTGGGCTGCCGCGACGCTGGCCACGATCACCCCGGCCGCCAGGTCCACCTGGAGGTTGGCGCACAGGAGCTTGGTGTACGGGGCGGACACGGTGCGGTTGGTCGCGCTCGCGTAGGCGATCTCCTCGGCGGTGCGGGCGGTCGGGTCCCACGCGAACGGGTTCTGGGCCGCGATCCCGCTGTGGCGCGACCACAGGTCCCCGATGTGCTGCTGGTGGGCCTCGGCGGTCTCGCCCGAGTCTGCCTGCAGAGCGGACTCGATGAGGGAGTAGACGTAGATCGGCGCGCCGAGCCCGACGCTGGTCTCGGCCTCGTTGTTCGCCGGCCGGTCGACCCCGATCACCCGGTCGGGGCCGCGGTCCGGGTCCTGGGTGGTCCACCGGGGCTCACGCCCCCGGGACTGGAGCGCCGCGACGGTGGCCCCGGCCTCGGCGCCGCTGACCAGTGCCAGGTGGGCGGCTCGGTCCGCGATCCGCTGGGCGGCGTCGTTGACGGCCAGTTGGGCACCGTCGCCGCCGTAGGGGGAGGTCTGCACGGTCTCGGCGAACTCCGCTCCGACGGCCTCGGCCACGAACCCCGCCTGGTCGGGGTAGGTCCAGGAGGCGCTGGGGACCGCGTAGACCAGATCGGCGCGGGAGAGCAGCGGCCCTTGGGCACCGGTGTCGGCGGCGGCGGCCTGCAGTGCCTCGACGGACATGACGGCCGGTTCGGTGGCGGTGTCCGGATCGGGGTCGCGGCGGACGATCTGGCCCACGCCGATGAGGACCGGGGTCGACGGGTCGAGCATCTCGCCGGTGCGCTCGTGGCGGACGGGTTCGTCCGCGTAGCGCCCGGGCCCGCCGCCGCCGTCGACGAGGCCCGCCAGGGCGTCGAGCGACTCGGTCAGGGCCGCCTCGACACTGCGGACGGCGGAGAGGCCGACCGGGCCGCGCACCGGCGGACCGTCCAGGGCGCCGTCGAGGCGGACGGCACTGCCGTCGGCGGTGGGCACGACGGTGCACCAGAGGCCGACCGTGATGCCCATCGGGCCCGCGCCGCGCAGTTCGACCCCGGTCTCGTCGGCCTCCTCGACGAGCCAACGCACCTGGACGGGGATGTCCATGAGAGTCATCTGCTGCACGAATTCCCCGCCGGTGGTGAGCTGCTCGGCTCGCTCCCCGCGCCAGGACAGGTGGAAGGTCAGCCACTCGTGGGTCCGGGTGGTGTCGAGTACCACGTCGAGGATCGCGGTCGGTGGAGCGCTGATCGTGCGGGTGGCCTCGACCTGCCGGGTATAACCGGAGATGCCCTCGGGGGCGGGGACGGTCACATCTGCGGCGGGCGGCGCCGAACCGGTGCCGGGGATGACCCGGGAGGTCAGGTCCTCGAGCGTCGTCAACGCCGTCCGGGCCAGGACGGGGGCCAGGTGGCGTCCGGTGTCGACGAGGCCCTTCACGCGCGATGTCTTGGACCGCGATTTCTTGGACATGGATGCCACTTTCCGTCTGGTCGGACTGTTTTGCTGAATCATGCCGATCGGACCGGCTCGGTGGCAAGTCGCCACGGCAGTGGCCCGAGTAATGTCTCGGCCATGGCAGCCCCCCGTCGTCCGCAGCAGGAGCGGTCCGCCGCCACCCGTTCGAAGCTCCTCGAGGCCGCGTACGAGTCGCTGCTCGACCGTGGCTACGGCGCGACGACGGTGGGTGAGGTGCAGAACCGCGCGGGGGTCGCGCGGGGCACGCTCCTGCACCACTTCCCCACGAGGGGCTCACTCATGGCCGGCGTCGTGGAGGACATCGTCGAGCGCCGACTCCGGGTCCTGACCTCGTCAGGCCTCGGCGGCCGGGCGCGCACCGGTGCCGACTCCGGTGCCGACTCCGGCGCCGACGCCGGCGCGGATCCCGCCGACGGGGCATGCGACGACGAGGCGTGCGACGACGACGAGGCGTGCGACGACGCGCCGTTGGCCACGAGCTGGGACGACGTGGTGGACCTGGTCTGGGAGGAACTCCAGGGTCCGCCGTTCACGGTCGCCCTCGAGCTCTGGGTGGCCTCCCGTACCGATCCCGAACTCCGCCGGGCGCTCATCCCTCTCCAGGAACGCATCTTCCGCACGGTGCACCGGAACGTCACGCGCCTGGCGGGGGAGGACCATCCGCGCGCGCCGATGCTGGTGCAGTTCACCATCGACCTGCTCACCGGGGCCCACCTGGCCGGGACCCTGCAGCCCAGGGTAGGTGCCTCGGCCGTGGTCGAGGCGTGGAAGATCGCGGTCCGGGAGCTGGCCCGGACGGACGGGGGGCGGGTGCCGGCGCGCCGCTGAGCCTGTCGCGCCGAATCCGTGGAACCGCCCCGGGCGAGGCGGGGACCGCCTACGTTGGACAGGTGTCTGTTCGCATGTCCGTTGCGGCAGGACCTCACCCGGCAACAGCAGGAGACCCACCATGACATCCTCCCTCGACCGCGACGCGTTCCTGATCGGTACCGAGTGGCGCTCACCCGCGACCGACGGCGTCATCGAGGTGGTCAGCCCCCACACCGAGGAGGTCGTCGCCCGCGTCCCGGAGGGCTCGGTCGCCGACATCGACGCCGCCGTGGCCGCGGCTCGCGAGGCGTTCGACTCCGGTCCGTGGCCGCGGATGAGCCCCCAGGAGCGGATCGACGTGGTCGCCCGTCTCTCGGCTCTCTATGCCGCGAAGCTGGACGACATGGCAACCCTGATCTCCACCGAGATGGGGTCACCGATCTCGTTCAGCAAGCTCGCCCAGGCCCCTGCGCCCTGGATGCAGATCGAGGCGTTCGTGAGCATCGCCCGCGAGTTCCCGTGGGAGGAGACCCGGCCGGGCGTGCTCGGCGGCGAGGTGCTGGTCCGCCACGAGCCGGTGGGCGTGGTCGCAGCGATCCCGCCGTGGAACGTCCCGCAGTTCACCGTGTTGTCCAAGCTGATCCCGGCGTTGCTCACCGGCTGCACGATCGTGGTCAAGCCCGCCCCCGAGACCCCGCTCGACACCTACCTGCTGGGCGAGTTGCTCATCGAGGCCGGCGTGCCGGAGGGCGTGGTGAGCATCGTCGCGGGAGGCCGCGAGGTGGGTGAGCACCTGGTGCGCCACCCCGCGATCGACAAGGTGGCCTTCACGGGGTCCACCGCGGCGGGACGGAAGATCGGCGCGATCTGTGGCGAGCAGCTCAAGCGCTGTTCGCTCGAGCTCGGAGGCAAGTCCGCGGCGATCGTGCTGGACGATGCCGACGTCACGAGCGTCGTCGAGGGGATCAAGTTCCTGGGCGTGATGAACTCGGGTCAGGCCTGCGTGGCGCAGACCAGGATCCTGGTGAGCCGCGAGCGGCACGACGAGGTCGCCGGCGCGCTGGCGGAGGGGATCGGGTCGATGGTCGTCGGCGACCCGATGGACCCCGACACCCAGATCGGTCCGATGGTGGCGCAGCGGCAGCAGGAGCGGGTGTCCTCGTACATCGAGATCGGCCAGCAGGAGGGGGCGCAGCTGCTCACCGGCGGCACCGGCCGCCCGGACGGCCTCGACTCGGGGTGGTACGTCCGACCGACCGTGTTCGCCGGGGTCGACAACTCCATGCGGATCGCCCAGGAGGAGATCTTCGGCCCGGTCCTGTCCGTGATCGCCTACGACGACGTCGATGACGCCGTCCGGATCGCCAACGACTCCGAGTACGGTCTGGCGGGGACCGTGTGGACCGCGGACCGCGAGGCGGGTCTCGGCGTGGCCCGCCGGGTCCGCACCGGGACCTACGGGGTCAACACCTACACCATGGACTTCTCGGCCCCGTTCGGCGGTTTCAAGGCATCAGGCGTGGGCCGCGAGTTCGGCCCCGAGGGCCTGGCGCAGTACACCGAGGTCAAATCCGTCTACCTCGACGCGCCCGCGGTCGACGGCTGATACCGCCGTGGTGGGAGAGAACACGACGCCGCTCGACGTCCGCGACGCCGCTCGACGTCCGCGACGCCGACCGTGTCCGCACGCTGACACTCGCACGACCGGAGGCGCTCAACGCGTTCGACGAGGCCCTGTACGACGCGCTCACCATCGCGTTGCACAAGGCCTCGGACGACCCCACCGTGGCGGTCGTGCTGCTCACCGGACAGGGTCGGGCGTTCAGCGCCGGGACGGACCTGGCCGAGATGGCCGAACGGATCACCAATCCCGACTTCGTCCCCGGTGAACACGGGTTTCTCGGGTTGATCGACGCTCTGTCCGGGTTCGACAAGCCCCTCGTCCTGGCGATCAACGGCCTCGGCCTCGGGATCGGCACGACCGTCATCGGGTTCGCCGACCTGGTCTTCATGTCCGAGGACGCCCGTCTCAAGTGCCCGTTCACCAGCCTCGGGGTGGTGCCCGAGGCCGCCTCGAGCTATCTGCTGCCCCGGCTCGTCGGGCGGCAGAACGCGGCGTGGGTGTTGCTGTCCTCGGAGTGGATCAGCGCCGCCGAGGCGCATGAGATGGGCCTGGTGTGGCGACTGTGCGCTCCCGACGACCTGCTCCGGGTGGCCACCGAGCACGCCACGCGACTGGCGAGGTTGCCCATCTCGAGCCTGCGGGCGGTCAAACGGACCATGGTCGAACCGCTGGCCCGCCAGATCGCCGAGGCGCGCGAACGCGAGAACCAGTGCTTCGCCGACCTCATGGGCGGCCCCGCGAACTCCGAGGCACTGGCCGCGTTCGCCGAGGGCCGGCCGGCGGACTTCACCGGGCTTCCTGACGGGGCGTGACCACGGGGCCTGACGACGGGACGCGATGATGTGGTGATGCGCGAGGTCGACGTGGTGGTGATCGGTGCCGGTCAGGCGGGCCTGTCGGCCGGGTATCACCTGAATCGCCGGGGGGTCGTCCCCGCCGACCGGGCCTCCGCCGACGACCGGACGTTCGTCATGGTCGATGGCGAGGACGGCCCCGGCGGGGCGTGGCGGCACCGCTGGGAGTCGCTGACCATGGCCACCGTCAACGGGATCTTCGGCCTGCCCGGGGCCCCGGCGCCCGAGGTGGATCCCGAAATGCCCAGCCGGGAGGTTCTGCCCGCCTACTTCGCCGACTACGAGGAGCGATTCTCCCTCGGGGTCCGGCGGCCCGTGCACGTGCGCCAGGTGCGCCGCGCCCGTGACGAGCGGGGCGGCCCGGGGAGCGGCCGCCTCGTCGTCGTCACCTCCGGGGTTCCGGGGGAGGGGGATGGCGGGGACGGCGCGCGGGGCGACGACGACGAGGTGTGGCACGCGCGCTACGTCATCAACGCCACGGGAACGTGGACGCGGCCCTTCTGGCCGTACTACCCCGGGCAGGAGAGCTTCCGCGGGCGTCAGCTCCACGTCCATGACTACGTCCGCGCGGAGGAGTTCGCCGGTCAGCGCGTGGTGATCGTGGGCTCGGGGATCTCGGCCACCCAGCTGCTCGAGGAGATCTCGCGCGTCGCCGACACCCTGTGGGTGACCCGGCGGGAGATCGAGTGGGCCACGGGCCCGCCCCCGGAGAACTTCTCGGCCGCCATCTCCGCGGTCGCCGAGCGCACGGCCAGGGGATTGCCGCCCGAGAGTGTGATCCGGGTGACCGGCATGTACCGCACCCCGTGGATCGATCGAGCGGAGGCCCGCGGTGCGCTCGTGCGGCGCCCGATGTTCACCCGGATCGAGCCCGACGGGGTGCGGATGCCGGACGGCCGGTTGGAGCCCGCCGACGCGATCCTGTGGGCCACCGGGTTCCGGCCCGCGGTCTCCCACCTCGCCCCGCTCGGCCTCCGGACCCCGGCCGTGGGGATCCGCGTGGCCGACGGACGGGGCCTCGACGAACCGCGGCTATTTCTGATCGGCTACGGCCCGTCCCAGTCGACCGTGGGGGCCAACCGGGCGGGCCGTGACGCCGTCCGCGCGATCGTGTCCGAACTCTGAGTCGCCGGGATCAGAGGGTCCGGGAAATCAGTTCCTTCATGATCTCGTTGGTCCCGCCGTAGATCTTCTGCACGCGGGCGGAGGCGTACATCCGGGCGATCGGGTACTCGGTCATGAACCCGTAGCCGCCGAAGACCTGCAGGCAGCGGTCGATGATCTCGCACTGCTTGTCGGTGCAGAAGTACTTGGCCATCGACGCCGTGGCCGGATCCAGCTTGCCCTCCAGGTGCAGCGAGATGCAGTGATCCAGGAGGGTCCGGGCGGCCAGGGCCTCGGTCTTGCACTCGGCCAGCTCGAAGCGGAGGTTCTGGAACTTCAGGATGGGCTTGCCGAACGCCTCGCGCTCCTTGGCGTAGTCGATCGCGAGGCGGACCGCTGTCTCGGCCGCGGCCACGGCGGTGACGGCGATGATGAGCCGCTCCTGGGGCAGCTGCTGCATGAGCTGGATGAAGCCCTGTCCCTCGCCCGCCTCCCCGCCGAGGATGTTGGCGGCGGGGATCCGCATGTCGTCGAAGAACAGCTCCATCGTGTCCTGGTACTTCAGGCCGATCTTGTCGAGCTTGCGCCCGCGGTCGAACCCCGGCAGGTCGGTGGTCTCGGCCAGCAGGAGTGACAGCCCCTGGGCACCCTCGCCACCGGTGCGGGCCACGATGATGAGCAGGTCGCAGTGCATGCCGTTCGAGATGAACGTCTTGGCGCCGTTGACCACGAGGTCGTCGCCGTCCCGCACCGCCGTGGTGCGCAACGCCTGCAGGTCGGATCCCGCTCCGGGCTCGGTCATGGCGATCGCCCCCACCATCTCGCCGGTGGCCAGCTTGGGCAGCAGGCGGGTCTTCTGCTCCTCGGTGCCGTACTGGAGAAGGTAGTGGGCCACGATCGTGCTGTGCACCGAGTTGCCCCAGCCGTCGTCGAGCGCCCGGGTCTGCTCCTCGGCGATCACGGTCTCGTGCGCGAAGGTGCCGCCGCCCCCGCCGTACTCCTCGGGGATGGAGAGGCACAGCAGGCCCGCGTCGCCGGCCTTGTTCCAGAACCCGCGGTCCACGGCGCCCTCGGCGGCCCACCGCTCGAGGTTCGGGGCGGTCTCCTTGTCCAGGAACGCGCGCGTGTGGGCGCGCAGCGCATCCAGGTCGTCGGTCATCCACGGGGAGCGGTAGGGGGCGGTCTCGAACACGAGGGATCTCCAGGGGTCGGTCGCGTGGGGCCCGGGCGGCCCCGCTCGTCCACCACAATACGAGTGCATGCTTTGCTATGCAATCGTATGGTCGCGGTATCGTCTCCGACATCGACCGAACGCAGACGCCGGTTGAGGGACGAGGAACGGGGTGGCGCACATGGCCGGGACCACAGCCGACCGCGGAGGTGCCGCCGACGGTGACCTCACCGCTCGGGCGCGGATCCGCTATGCCGCGCTGGCCCTGTATGCCGAGCACGGGGAGGACAGGGTCTCGATGCGCCGGGTGGCCGCCGAGGTGGGGGTGACGATCGGCCTGATCCAGCACCACTTCGGCACCAAGGACGGCCTGCGCCGCGCCGTGGACGACCTGGTGGTGGAGCGCGTGGTCGGGGCACTGTCGACGGTGGAGCACACCGGCACGCCGGCCGAGGTGGTGGAGGCAAGGAACGTCGCGGTCCGCGAGATGCTCCGGCAGAACCCGCAGCTCGTGAGCTACCTCAACCGGGCCCTGTTGGAGCCCGACGGTCGCGGGGCGCCGTTGCTGGAGGCGATCGTCGACCTCACCACCCGGGAGATCGAGGGTCTGCGGCGCGGGGGTCTGGCCTCCACCAGGGCCTCGGACAAGGTCCAGGTGGTCCGCACGCTCGTCGACCAGGTGGGGGAGGTGTTCCTCCGGCCCGTGGTCGAGGCCATCTGGGCCCACATCGATGGGGATCCGGGCGAGTGCCCGTCGATCAGGATCACGGTCGAGGGCCACTGAGGGCCACTGAGGGCCACAGACGTAGACCTGACCGATCGGCCGGCCGGCCGGCCGGCCGCGAGGGTCGGCCCGCTCCCGTCGTGCACCCGGGGCCCGCTCCCGTTAGGCTGTCAGGGCGTTTACCCGGGCAGTCTGCCGGGGTGGGAAGGACACGCTCATGAGGTTCACCGGCCTTGCCAAGCTCGCCGTGACCGCAGTGATGGCCGGTGCGACCGCACTCGCGGCCCCCGCCGCCGCCCAGGCCGCGGTCCCGGTCGCCGGAGGCACTCCGGTGCTGGTCAACGGAGAGGCCGGATGCACCCTCACCGCCGCCGGATACGACTCGACCGGAGCCCCGGTGGCGTTCACGGCCGCCCACTGCAGCGACCGGATCAACGCTCCGGTCTTTCTCCGGAGCGACCCGGGAGCCGGGGTGATCGGCACCGTCGCGACGCGCAACGAGATTCTCGACTACTCGGTGATCCGGCTCGACCCGGCTATCGCGGTCCCCGTCCGCCAGCCCGGGATCAGCGGGCGCGGTCCCGCCCCTGAGTTCGGTGACGTCGTGTGCAAGGACGGGATGTCCACGGGCCACACCTGCGGCATCACGTGGCAGCGCGACGGCGCGAAGTTCTGGAGCCAGGCCTGCGCGGGATACGGGGACTCCGGCGGTCCGGTGACCCGCGACGGCCGCCTCGTGGGACTGCTCTCCGGTGGGCACATGCCTCCGGGCGCGGGGCCCGTCGGCAGCGTCGGTCCACTCCTGCCGTCCTGCTTCCACGCCGCGCAGTCGCCCTTATTCCTCCCGGCGCTGGCGTACTCGTTCGATGCGATCGTGACCGACGCGACCGACCGCAACTGGCCCGGTCGCGGTTTCCGGATGGCCTGACGGTCCGCCGGGCGGAGCGCCCGAAACCGATGTGGATCATCGGCTCACCTGGTACGACTGGCGTCATCCCGGACGATAGGTGAACCCATGACCAGTACCGACACCACCGTTCCTCCCGAGCGACGCGACCGGGCCAGCAGAGGACTGTTCATGATCCTCGGGCTGATCGTCGTGGTGATCGTCGTGGGTCTTCTGGTGTTCCTGTTCACCGGGAATGCTGAGGAGTCCGCTCAGCCCGCGGCGGAGGACCCCCACTCCGCGCTCGCCGACGCCATCACCGCGGAGGTGCAGGGCGCCGTCGTCGAGTTCGAAGCCGGCCTCGTCGCCGTCAACTTCCCACTGCCGCCGGATGCCACTCCGGCCGCCGCCGCCCAGGCCGCCCAGGACAACTCGATCAGCATTCTCCGCGCTGTTCAGGACTCCGAATGGTCGGGGACCGTGGAGATCACCGCCTACTCCGCGGCCGGCGACCAGCCGGGGGGCCAGGAGATGGTGAGGATGGTGTACCTGCCCGAGACGGTCGACCGGATCGACCCCGATGGGATCGGGCGCGAGGACGTGTGGGCCGAGGCGGACGAGCAGTTCGTGGACCCGGCTCTGGCGGGGTAGTTGCGCTGGGCTGGCCGCCGCCTCACCTCGCCCACAGGTCGGCGGTCGCCGCTGCGCCTGTCGCCGACCGGATGCGTTGCCAGTTGCGGCCACCGCGCCCGAAGGTGGCCAACACTGCGTCGGGGACGCTCGATCGGTCCGTCGGCTCCGATCGCCACGTGCAGTCGCGCACGTGCACCAGATCCACCGATCGCGCGTCGTCCGAGGCATCGTAGCGCCACGGCCCCGCGAGTCGCCCGAGCCAGTAGTGGCCGTCGATGTCCCGGGTCCACACGAACACTCCCTCAGGGACGTCGGAGAACCGCTCGATCCGGCGGGCCAGTCTGTCGTCGTGCTGCGCCGCGGCGGCGTCGACTGCCTCGGCGAGCGACGACGGTGGTGGTCCCTCAAGGCGCCCTCCCATTCCGCAGAGGCCGAAGCGCAGGCCGCGCTCGACCCCTGCACCGTCGGGCACCCCGTCGTCCCGCGACCGCATCGGGGCCCGGAACAGGGGGACGTCGTCGTCGGCTGACATGGGTTGTGCTCCTGCCGTTCGTTGCCGGTTCGGGTGGGCTGGGTGCGGGACGAGCGAGCTCCGGGAATGACCGACGCCCCCGCGGATCACCGATCCGCGGGGGCGTCTGTCGTTCTCAGCCGCGCGTGCGCCAGGGGTTCACTTCAGCTCGGCGCTCGACAGGTCGAGGATGCGCCGCGCGATCACCAGCTGCTGGATCTGCTGGGTGCCCTCGAAGATGTCGAGGATCTTGGAGTCGCGCGACCACTTCTCCAGGAAGCTGCGCTCGGAGTAGCCGTAGCTGCCGGCCAGCTCGACCGCGCCCAGGGTCACGGCGGAGCCGGTGCGCCCGGCCTTGGCCTTGCACATCGACGCCTCCTTGGTGTTGGGCATCTTGTTGTCGGCCATCCACGCCGCCCGCAGGGTGAGCAGGTACGCGGACTCCCAGTCGGCCTCGAGCTCGAGGTACTTGGCCACCGCGGCGGGTTGGCTGGTGGCGGGCCGGTCGTAGTCGATCTCCATTCCGGCCTCCTCGAGCAGCGCCCGGATCTCCTCCAGCGCGGCACGCGCGACGCCGACCGCCATCCCCGCGACGAGCGGGCGGGTGTTGTCGAACGTCTGCATGGCGCCGGCGAAGCCCTTGTCCACCCGGACCTCGGGATCGCCCAGGAGGTTCTCCTTGGGGACCCGGCAGTTGTCGAAGGTGATCTGCGCGGTGTCGGAGGCGCGGATGCCGAGCTTGTGCTCCAGCCGGTCCACGTTCACACCGGGGTGCTCGCGCGGCACGACGAAGGACTTGATGGCCGCGCGGCCCTTGCTCTTGTCGAGGGTCGCCCACACGACGATGTGGTCGGCCCGGGCACCGGACGTGATGTAGATCTTGGTGCCGTTGATCACGTACTCGTCGCCGTCCAACCTGGCGGTGGTGGACACCGCGGCGGAGTCGGAGCCGAACTCGGGCTCGGTGATCGCCATGGAGGCCCAGACCCGCCCGAACCTCTCCATCTGCTCGTCGTTTGCGACCGCGGCGATCGCGGAGTTGCCGAGGCCCTGGCGCGGGATCGACAGGGTCAGTCCGACGTCGCCCCAACATGTCTCGATGATGTTGAGGAGCGACTTCATGTTGCCCCCGTTGGACACGCCTTCGCGACGCGGTGCGCCGCCCGACCCCATGGTGGCACCGGAGGCGGCCTGTCCGGCGTCCTCCATGGCCTCCATCATGGCCTTGAGCGTGTCGAGCTCGACGGGGTACTCGTGCTCCGCGAGGTCGTACTTGCGGGACACGGGACGGAAGATCTGGGTGGCGACCTGGCGGGCCTGATTGGCGCCCGCCTCGAGCCGCTTGGGGAGTTCGAGGTTGATCATCGTCAGGATTCCTTAGTCCGGGTGGGGCGGGTGCTGGTGTGGGTGGTGCTCACAGGACCACCACGCCCTCGGCCACGCCCACGGCGCGAAGGTCGCGGTACCAGCGCTCGACGGGGTGCTCCTTGGTGAACCCGTGGCCACCGAGCAGCTGGACTCCGTCGAGCCCGATCCGCATGCCCTTGTCGGCGGCGATCTTGCGGGCCAGTGCGGCCTCGCGGGCGAAGGGGAGTCCCTGTTCGGCGCGGGACGCCCCACGCCAGGTGACCAGCCGCATGCCGTCGAGCTCGGTGGCCATGTCGGCCACGGCAAAGGCGACGGCCTGGCGGTGGGCGATGGGCTCGCCGAACGCCTGGCGCTCCTTGACGTACGGGGTCACGTAGTCGAGGACCGCGTGCGAGGTGCCCACGGCGAGTGAGGCCCAGCCCAGGCGGGACAGGCGGATCACGTCGGCGTAGGTGGCGGCCCGGTCCTCGGGGGAGGAGTCGGGACCACCCAGGATCGCGTCGGCGGGCAGCGAGACGTCCGTGAGGATGAGCCGGCCCAGGCCTGCGGCGCGCAGGCCCATGGACGGATCCGCCTCCACCACGAGTCCGTCGGTGTCGGACTCGACCACGAACAGAGTCGGGAACCCGTCGAGGGAGGCCGCGACGATGAACAGCTCCGCGCTGCCGGCGGTGGGCACCATCGACTTGACGCCGTTGAGCGTGAACCCGCCCGGCCCGCGGGTGGCGGTGGTCTTGAGCTCGAACGGATCGAAGAGCGGGCGGGGCTCGGCCACCACCACCGCGGCCGCCGGCGTCGTCTCGGAGGCGAAGGCCGGGAGGTAGCTCTTCTGCTGGGCGTCGGACCCGAACTGGGTCAGGGTGGTGGCGACTCCGGAGGGCGCCAGGATCGGCAGGGCCAGCCCCATGTCGCCGTAGGCCAGCGCCTCGGCGACCAGCGAGTTGGTCACCACTCCGCGCTCGGAGGCGATGCCCTCGAACTCCTCGGGCACGTTGAGCATGGTCGCGCCGATCTCGGCGGAGCGCTCCAGCAGCGAGGTCGGGGCCTCGGCGGCGTGGTCCGCGTCATGGGCGGCCGGCCGCATGACCTCGGTGGCGAAGTCGCGGACGGTCTCGACGATCATCTGCTGGTCGTCGTCGAGGGTGAGGTCGAAGAGGTCGGGCCTCGACCCCGAGTCGGCGTCAGGCAGGCGCTTGGGCGCGCCGGATCCGGAGACCTTCTTGAAGGACTTCGTGGCGGCGCCGAGGGTCTTGAAGCCGGTCTTGGTGGCCTCGTAGGTGACCCGGTCGACCTTGTGGCGCAGGTTGAAGCGCTCGGCGAACTCCGACCCGGTGATCGTCGTGAGCGCGCGCATGGCGGCTCCGATCGCGTCGATCCTCGTGGGGTTCTTGCCCGGAGTGGAGGCCTCCGCGCGTCCGGTCGTGGACGGGGACGTCGAATTCTTGCTCATCATCACCAGCTGTTCTCGTGACGGACGGTGGACGGTGCTGTCGACGGATATCTTACTTCGGAGTAAGTTCCGATCGCCAGACTTTCCCCTCAAGTCGTCTCGAGTGCAGGTCAGGGCCTCGCGGTCAGCCCTTCAAGAGTGTTACCGCGTCCTCTACCGCCCCGGGACGGCCCGCCACGAACCAGTCGTAGCCGTTCACCTCGACGGTCGCGCAGAGCCCGCCGGCCCCTTCGACGAGCGCCCGTCCGGGGAGCCAGTCCCACTCCGGGCACGAGTGCTGGCACCACACCGAGTGGACGCCGCAGGCCACCGCCGCCAGGTCGACCGATCCGGAGCCGAGCATGCGGATGGTCGCCGCGCCGCGACTGACCCGGTGGAAGGGGTCGGCTAGGGCGGGGTCGGCGAAGAACGGCGGGTGGAGATACGTGGCCAGGCTCCCCGCGGCCAGGTCGCCGGGGGTGAGGCGGGTCACGGGGACGCCGTTGCGACGCGTGGGCACCTCCGAGCCGCCGACGAACGTGTCCCCGGTGACGGGTCGGTGGACGGCCCCCAGGAGGTAGTCGTCCGGGCCGGTGACGGCGACCGCGGAGCACCAGTAGTCGGAACCGCTGACGAAGTTATAGGTCCCGTCGACGGGGTCGACGACCCACCTGCGCTCATGGCGACCGGGGACCAGGGTCCCCTCCTCGCCGAGGATGCCGTCCTCGGGCCGGTGTGCGGCCAGAAGGGCGGTGATCTGACGCTCGGCGGCCCGGTCGGCCTCCGTGACCACGTCGGAGACCGAGGTCTTGTGGTGGACGTCCAGTCCGTCGTCACGGAGGCGGCGCGCCAGCGACCCGGCGTCGACGACGAGCCTGGCGGCCAGATCCACGTCGGTCATCGCCCTGGTCGCTTCGTCGGACGCGGTCCGCCGGTGGCGGGTCTCGGGGGGCATCGGGTTCCTCCACTGGTCCGCAGTGGCCCGCTGACCTCGTGCGGTAGCGGGTCCGTCCCCCGCGACGCTACCCCCGTCAGGCGACGATGGGACGTGCGGTGGGCCTCGGGCGGGTGGCGGGTGGGGAAACGCGAGTAGGACGCCGGGCCGCGTAGACTCCGATCCCGTGCACCCCGACGTTTCCGCCGACATCGCCGCCCTCGACGCCACCATGACGACGGTCGAGAAGGTCCTCGACATCGAGGAACTCGCCCGTCGCGTCGACGAGCTGGAGCAGATGGCCGCCGACCCCGACCTGTGGAACGACCAGGAGCGGGCGCAGAAGGTCACCAGCGAGCTCTCCTACATCCAGGCCGACCTGCGGCGGTGCCGTGAGCTGCGCCAGCGCATCGAGGACCTCCCGCTGATGTACGAGCTCGCGGAGGAGGAGGGCGACGGGGCCGTCGAGGAGGCGGACGCCGAGCGGGCGCAGTTGCGGGAGGACGTCGAGGCCATCGAGGTCAAGACGATGCTCAGCGGCGAGTACGACCAGCGTGAGGCTGTGGTCAACATCCGCGCCGGCGCGGGAGGTGTCGACGCCGCGGACTTCGCCGAGATGTTGATGCGCATGTACGTGCGGTGGGCGGAGAAGGCCGGACACAAGGTCGAGGTCTACGACACCTCGTACGCGGAGGAGGCCGGGATCAAATCGGCGACGTTCGTCGTCCACGACCCGTACATGTACGGCACGCTCTCCGTCGAGCAGGGCACGCACCGCCTCGTGCGGATCAGCCCGTTCGACAACCAGGGGCGGCGGCAGACGTCCTTCGCCGAGGTCGAGGTGCTGCCGGTCGTGGAACAGACGGACTCGATCGAGGTCGACGAGAACGAGGTGCGCGTCGACGTGTACCGCTCGTCCGGCCCCGGTGGCCAGTCCGTCAACACCACCGACTCGGCGGTCCGTCTCACCCACGTCCCGACCGGGATCGTCGTGACGTGTCAGAACGAGAAGTCCCAGTTGCAGAACAAGGTCGCGGCCATGAAGGTGCTGCAGGCCAAGCTGCTCGCACGTAAGCAGCAGGAGGAGCGGGCGGCCCTGGACGCTCTCGGGTCGGGCGGGAACGCCTCCTGGGGTAACCAGATGCGGTCGTACGTCCTGCACCCGTATCAGATGGTCAAAGACCTGCGGACCGAGTTCGAGGTCAATAACCCGTCCGCGGTCTTGGACGGTGATCTCGACGGATTCATCGAAGCCGGCATCCGGTGGCGGATGCGGGAGGGGGCAGACGCGGAGTGAGGTTCCAGACTGACTTCAATCCCATCCTGAACTGGCTCAGCAACAACGGCCTCGAGGTCGTCCTCCTCGTTCTGGGCGCCGCCCTGCTGACGCGGGTGATCGCCAAGATCGCGCGGATGTGGACCGGCCGGATCGACGCCAAACACTCCGACGAGGATTTCTGGTCCGAGGAGTCCAAGCACCTCCACTCGCTGATCCAGGTGATCTCATACGTCGCCGTGGGCGTGCTGTACATCCTGTTCGGTATCCAGATCCTCTTGCGCTTCGGCGTCAACCTCGTCGCGCTGGTCGCGCCTGCGACGGTGCTCGGTGCGGCGCTGGGCTTCGGCGCCCAGAAGATCGTCCAGGACTTCCTGGCCGGGTTCTTCGTCCTGGCCGAGCGTCAGTACGGCTACGGGGACATCGTCGAGCTCACCACGGCGACGGGCGTGACCGCGGGAACCGTCGAGGACGTGACCCTGCGGATCACGCGCCTGCGGACCCTCGACGGCGAAGCGGTGATCGTGCCCAACGGTCAGATCGTCACCGCGGTCAACCAGTCGCAGGACTGGGCGCGAGCGATCATCGACGTCCCGGTGCCCAACAACGCCGACATGGACAAGGCCAACGAGGTGCTCGCAGAGGTCTGCCGCGAGATTCTCGACGACGAGCGGGTGGGCCAGTACATCCTGGACGAACCCACGGTGATGGGTGTGCAGTCGATTCGCCTGGAGCAGACCGTGATCCGGTTGCTGGCACGGACCAAGCCCGGCATGCAGTGGGAGGTCGGACGGCGGATGCGCGCGGTCATCCTGCGCCGTTTCCGCGCGGAGGGCATCGTCCTGGAACCCGAGGCACTGGCCGCGATCCGGGCAGGCATGGTCCGCCCGCAGACCGGAGAGGGGGGCGCGTGATGTCCGAGCGCCGAGACGATGACACGACACCCGTCGACCACACACCCGACGACACGACACCCTACGCGGAGACCACCCGGGACCCCCTGATCACCAGCGATCCGCTGGGTCTGGGGGGGACCACAGACCCCGACGCCCCGTCGCGTCGGCCGCGACCGAAGATCGTGTCCCTCCTCGGGGAGTTCTTCAGGATGTCGCGGACCACCGCGATCCTGCTCGTGGCGTTCGTCCTGGTTGCCGTGCTCTATTCGCTGGTCAAGGACGATCCGGTTGCCAGCTTCGGTACCCCGCCGCCCCAGACGGACACCGTCGAGACCGAACCACCCCCGCCGGCGGAGGGGACGACACCTGTCGAGGGGTCGCCGACCCCGGAGACCACGGTCGACCAGACGACGGTTCCCACCGCCACCCCGCAGACCTCCCCACCGGTCACCGGCACGACGCCACCGACGGGACAGCAGGCCCCGACGTCCCCCACGGGAACGACCGGGCAGCAGGCACCGCCGCAGCAGGCACCGCAGGAGCAGTCGCCACAGGCGCAGCAGGGAGAGGATCCCGGCGACGCCGGGGCCGGAGGGAATCCCGTGACCACCAGCTGACACCGGGGCTCTACCGACCACCGTGTGACTGGAGAGGCGCTAGGCTACTCGTGTGATCAGTGCTTCCCATGTGACCAAGTCGTACGCGTCTTCGGCGCGCCCGGCTCTGTCCGACGTGAGCGTCGAGATCGCCGAGGGCGAGTTCGCATTCCTCATCGGCGCCTCCGGGTCGGGAAAGTCGACGTTCCTGCGTCTGCTGCTCCGCGAGGACCGGCCCGATTCCGGGACCCTGGTCGTCGCCGGACACGATCTCACCAGGATGAAGGCGTCGTCCGTACCCACGCTGCGACGCTCGCTCGGCTGTGTCTTCCAGGACTTCCGCCTCCTGCCGGGCAAGACCGTGGCCGAGAACGTGGCCTTCGCGCTCCAGGTGATCGGTACCCCCCACCGCACGATCGACAAGGTCGTCCCCGAGACGCTGGAGATGGTCGGACTGGCCCGCGAGGCCGGACGTCGGCCACACGAGCTCTCCGGTGGCGAACAGCAACGCGTCGCCATCGCGCGGGCGTTCGTCAACCGGCCACGGTTGCTGCTCGCCGACGAGCCGACCGGCAACCTCGACCCCGAGACCAGCGAGGACATCATGCTGCTGCTCGACCGGATCAACCGCACCGGCACCACGGTCCTCATGGCCACGCACGACCGCCACATCGTCGACCGGTCGCGACGCCGCGTGGTGGAACTGGTCGACGGGGTGGTCGTCCGGGACGACGCCACTGGCACCTATGGGGTGGGACGCTGATGGCCGCGCGGTTCATCGCGTCCGAGGTCGGACAGGGGCTGCGCCGAAACCTGTCGATGACGCTGGCCATGATCATCACCACCGCCGTCGCGTTGGCGATGCTCGGCGCCGGCGTCCTGGTGGTGATGACCGCCTCCGCCAGCCAGGCGAAGTACGACTACCTCAACGAGTTCCGCGTCTACGTGGACCGGCCCATCTCCATCGAGGACCCCGACTGCACCGCTGCGTGTGGTGAGATCCGGGACCAACTGGAGACCACTGCCGGCGTGGCCTCGGTGGAGTACAAGAACCCGCAGGAGACCTACGAGGAGTTCGTCGAGCTGTTCTCCTCCACCGACCCCGTCCTCGTGGAGTCGACCTCACCGGACGCCCTCGGCTCACGGTTCACCCTCACTCTCGACGACCCCACCCGGGCGGAGTCGGTGGCCGCGGACCTGGAGGCGATCGCGGGGATCGAGGTCGTGCAGGGCCAGGGGGAGTTGGTCGAGCGCGTGTTCTCGGTCCTGGACGGCATCCGGAACGCCGCCTTCGCCGTCGCGGTGGTCCAACTCCTGGCCACCGTGTTGCTCATCGCCAACATGACGCAGATCGCGGCCTTCACCCGCCGGACCGCGCTCGGGATCATGCGATTGGTGGGCGCGAGCCGCTGGTACACCGAGCTCCCGTTCGTGGTGGAGGCCGTGCTCGCGTCGGTGGTCGGTTCGCTGCTCGCGGTCGGCGGCCTGCTGGGGGCGAAGGTCGTGTTCCTCGACAGGGTGCTGGCGGAGGCGTACCGGGCGAACCTGGTGGAACGGATCACCACCGCCGACATCCTGATGCTCGCGCCGGGGCTGATCGTGGCGGGCGCGGTCGTCTCCGCCCTCACGGCGTGGGTCACCCTGCGGGTCACGGTTCGGCAGTAGTCCGGCGCTGATCTAGACTGGGGATTCTGCCCGACGGACGGACGAGGAGGTGAACCGGCGTGGCCAAGAAGAACAAGACGAAGGGCGCGTCGACCCTCGGCCGTGACGGCAGCGTGGTGGCCAGCAACCGCAAGGCTCGCCACGAGTACTCGATCCTGTCCACCCACGAGGCCGGCATCGCGCTCCTGGGCACGGAGATCAAGAGCATGCGCGAGGGCCAGGCCTCGTTGGTCGACGCGTTCGCGACGATCGACGACGGCGAGGTGTGGCTCCGCGGGCTCCACATCCCCGAGTACTCTCGCGGGAGCTGGACCAACCACGCGCCCAAGCGGGCCCGCAAGCTTCTGCTGCACCGCCGCGAGATCGATTCCCTCGTCGGCAAGGTGCGGGACGGCAACGCCACTCTGGTCCCGCTGTCCCTGTACTTCGTCAACGGACGGGTGAAGGTCGAACTGGCCGTCGCGCGCGGTAAGCAGGCCCACGACAAGCGACACGACATCGCCAGGAGGACCGCCGAGCGCGAGGCCGTCCGCGAGCTCGGCAGGAAGATCAAGGGCATGCACGCCTGAGCCTGTCGCGCTGCGTCAGGGGGAGACGGACATCACCCTGGCAACTCGACCTCGGTCGGGGTACGGTTGGTGGTCCGTCGACGAGATTCGGCGGTCCTGACGGGGCTGATGTGGTTTCGACTACGTGAGTTGACGCAGGGGAAGCGTGCCGGTGCAGGCCAGAGACCACCGTAAGCGTCGTGGCAACCAATTACGCGCCGATACCAATCAGCGCGACTACGCCCTCGCTGCCTGATAGCGAGCCCGTAGTCTGTCGGCCCGGGGTCGCCCTCGCCCCGGTCACCGGCATCATCTAGAGGGATCACCGGCTCACCCGGTCACGGGGTGGGTCGGGACATCCAACAGTGACTGGGATCGTCATCGCCGACATGTCCGCATGAGGGCGAGATCCGAGTAGAGGCCAACGCGGACTGCGCACGGAGAAGCCCTGCCGATGCTGCGGAGGACCCGGGTTCAATTCCCGGCAGCTCCACCATCGGGCCGAGCCCCCGGTCGACCACCGACCGGGGGCTCGGTGCGTTTCGACTGGCCCTCCACCTTCGGGCGCCTGTGCGGCACCTCGAAGCACCTGAAAGAGGACTCAGGCGGCTTCGGTACCCTCGCTGTAGTCGCCGCTCGTCCGGAACGGGCCAATGATGTCCCAGTAGAGAAAGGCCCACGCCCACGTGAACGCCAAGTCCGCAGGTAACAAGAGCACCAAGGTGCTCCAGACCAAGAAGAACAACGGCATGCTGATCACGGTCGCGGCGCTGATCGCCGTCGCGGTCCTGGTCCTCGGTGGCGTGGTGTGGATGGCGCAGCGAGGGGGCGAGGCGAACCCCATCACCTTCGGCGAGACGGCGGATGAGCTGATCGAGATCTCGGACACGGGCGTGATCACGGTGGGGGAGGAGACCGCTCCGACCGTCCAGATCTGGGAGGACTTCATGTGCCCGGCGTGCAGGTCCTTCGAGGCGCAGTACGGCGTCCCGATCTCCGATGCCGTTCAGGCCGGTGACCTGCGCGTGGAGTACCACATGCTCAACTTCCTCGACCGCCAGTCGGCATCGGGCGAGTACTCCACGAGAGCGATCGCCGCGGTCCAGTGCGTCGCGGCCAAGGACTCGCTGCCCACCTTCTTCGAGGTCAAGAATGCCTTCTTCGCGCAGCAACCCGCTGAGGGCGGGGGCGACCGTTCCGCCCGAGAGCTGGCGTCCACCGCCGAGGCGGCCGGCGCGAACGCGGACACCGTCGAGTGCATCGGCAACGTGGAGACCAACGGTGGGATGGACAAGGCCTCGGACTCCGCCGACAACTCGCAGGACAGTATCCGTGAGGTCACCGATCGCGTCTCCACGCCGACGGTCGCCTACGAGGGTGAGGTCGTGGAGTTTGGGGACCCGGCCTGGTTGGACAACATCATCTCCTGACCCGGGTCCACGCTGATCGACACCGGCCCCGCCCGTCCAGGGCGGGGCCGGTGGCGATTTGGAGGGCCGAAGCGGGATGGTGTAACTTTGGTCGGGCCGGTCGCCGAGAGGTGAACGGTGCGAGAACAAGTACGGGGCTATGGCGCAGCTGGTAGCGCACCACACTGGCAGTGTGGGGGTCAGGGGTTCGAGTCCCCTTAGCTCCACCCAGAGGACCGATCCGGCGACGGATGGTTCGCACGAGTGAGAGCCCGGCCATCGGCCGGGCTCTCGCTCATTTTCATGATGGTTGAGAGCGCGACCGTGCGGTTATCCCAGTTGCGCCGCCCACTCGGCAACCCGACGGGCGCTCTCGGACTCGGACAGGTCCTCGACGCGCGTCATGATCGACCAGCGCACGCCGTAAGGGTCCACGATCGAGGCGAACCGGTCGCCGGAGACGAACTCGCTCACCGGCTCGCGGACCGTCGCGCCGGCCCTGACCGCGCGGTCCACCACCTCGTCGACGTCCGCGCAGTACAGCCCGAGCGAGTAGCAGGCCACCCCTCCGGAGGGCGCGGGCACGAGCCCGTAGTCGGGGCTCGGCTCGCCGAACTGCAACCGGCCGTTGCCGAAGTCGAGTTCGGCGTGCACGACGACCCCTCCCATTTCCGTCACGTCGACCACCCGGGCGCCGAAGACCGAGGAATAGAATTCGACGGCCCCCTTCGCGCCCTCGATCGCGAGAAACGGAGTGAGGCTGGTCGAGCCGTGGGGGACGCCGTCGGTGGTGTGCTGCCCGGTGGCCCCGGTCCGGGGCGAGGTGGTGTCGGTCATGGGACTACCCTAGAAGTGCCCGAACCCTCGTGGCTTGAAGATTCGCGACGTCAGTTGAGGCGGAGGAGTGAGGGAGGGGAGAGGATGTCGGAGTTCGCAGATCGGCGCGGAGTGCTCTACCCGGACCGGTTGCCCACCTTCCACCGCCAGGAGGCCCCGGTCGACCTGCGCGACCGAATCCGGTGGTTCTGGATCCCGCAGTGGAGTCTGCCGCCGGGCAGGACCTCCCGGCAGGAAATTCTCCCGTTTCCCGCCTCCAACCTCGTCGTCGACCCCTCCGGCGTGACCCTCTCCGGACCGACGACCGGCATCTCCCACCGTGATCTCAGCGGCAGCGGGTGGGCGGTCGGAGCCCTGCTCCGCCCGGCTGGGCTGGCCTCTCTGGTGACCGCGTCGCAGCGGCTCCGCGACGCCGAGACACCGGTCGAGGCGGCAGAGTTGCATCGCGCGGTCGTCGCGGCGATGGGGGAGGCGGACGACGTCGTCGACCAGCCGCGACCATCCGACCATCGCGGGGTCGACCAGCGCGACCACAAGCGCGAACCCCTCGCGCGCGACCGGGCGGTGCGCGCCTTCTCGGCCTGGGCCGCCACGGCCCTGGAGGCGCCTGGTGCCGACGGGATGCTGGCCAACGCGATGGAGGATCTCATCGCTTCGGACAGGTCGATCGTGCGGGTGGACCAGGTCGCGGCGGCGCTGGGGACCTCGACGCGCGCCGTGCAGAGACTCGCGCACCGCTACGTCGGCGTGCCACCACTGAAGATGATCCGTCGGTACCGACTCCAGGAGGCCGCGCAGCGTCTACGCGACGACCCCACGGTGACGATCGCCCGGGTCGCCGCCGACCTCGGATACTCCGACCACGCCCACCTCAGCGCTGATTTCCGCGCGGTCCTCGGACTGAGCCCACGCTCCTACCGCGGTGCACCCGGCGCGGCGGCGAAGGGATCCTCGGCCGGGTGACGGATGGGCACGATCCGCTGGCCGAGTGGAAGCAGTGCCAGCGGGACCATCTTCCAGCAAGCGATGCCGAAGGGGATCCCCACGATGGTCAGGCACAGCAGGAATCCCGCCACCAGATGGGCGATCGCCAGTTCCCAGCCGAGCACGAGGATCCACAAGATGTTGCCGAGCATCGAGAGCGCACCGGCGTCCCGGCGGAACTCGGTCCGCCGGCCGAACGGCCACAGGACGTATGCAGCGAGGCGGAACGAGGCGATACCGAAGGGGATGGTGATGATCAGGAGGCAGGCGATGATTCCGGCGAGGGCGTATGCAAGCGCCAGCCACCATCCGGCGAGAAGAAACCAGAGCACGTTCCCCAGGGTTCGCATCCCCCCACGGTAGTCGCCGGCGTGGCCCCCGGTCGGTGTTCCGAGGCCCTGAGTGCAGGCGGTGGACCGAAAGCGCTGACGGCGGGCCCGGCGTGTGTGATGTTGGGAAGATGGGTCTCGATAAACGCGCTGTCACCAGAGTTCTACTCGCCCCGGCGCTCGTCATCGCACTGGTCGCTACCGCTCTGATCACGGGTTCCGCGCTGGCGCGCGCCGAATCTCGGATGGTCGAGGGGTTCCACTGGGGGGTGGCCACCTCGGGCTTCCAGGTCGAGGGTTCAAATAGGGACTCCAACTGGAAGCGCTACGTCGACGCCGCTGCCGCCCGCGGAGAAGCCGACCCGGTCAACGACGCGGTGGACTTCTGGAACCGGTACCCCGAGGACATCGCCCGCGCCGCCGACTTGGGCGTCACCACCTTCCGTCTCAGCGTGGAGTGGTCGCGCATCGAGCCCGAGCCGGGGCGGTACGACGAGGGGGCGCTGCGCCGGTACGACCACATCCTCGACACCATCCGGGCGCACGGGATGACGCCCAGGATCACGATGGTCCATTACGTGTACCCCGGATGGCTCGTCGACCGGGGCGGTTTCCTCTCCCCGGACGCGGTGGAGGCCTTCGGTCGCTACGCCGAGCTCGTCACCGAGCGGTGGGCCGGCGACGGGACGATGTGGGTCACCTTCAACGAGCCCCTGGTGTTCTTCAGTCACGAACTGCGCATCGGCCTGGTCGGCCTGCACCAGTTCAACCAGTTCCGCGACAACGTCGTCGCGGCCCACAAGCTGGGATACCACGCCGCGCACCGCGCCGACCCGGAGGCGATGGTGACCGCCAACGAGGCGTACCTCCCCGCGTTCGCCCCGGCCACCGACGACCTGCTGCTCAACCACATCCGCGAGGAGCTGGACTTCATCGGGATCGACTACTACTACGGCATCGCGCTCGACAACCTCACCACCATCCGCGCGGCGTGGGACGACTTCGCCGGCGTGCGTCCGCAGCCGGAAGGGATGTACGAATCGATCGTGCACTACGCGCGGCACTTCCCCGGTAAGCCGCTGTACATCGTCGAGAACGGGATGCCCACCCACAACGGGCACCGGGAGGACGGGATCGAGCGCGGCGACTACCTCCGGGACGTCGTCTTCTGGATCCAGCGCGCGGTCGCCGACGGGTACCCGGTGATCGGGTACAACCACTGGTCTCTGGTCGACAACTACGAGTGGGGATCCTACGACTCCCGCTTCGGCCTCTACCGGGTCGACGTACTCTCCGATCCGCTGCTCGAGCGCAGGCCGACCTCCGGGGTCGACGCCTACCGGGACGTGATCGCGCGCGGCGGAGTCCCGGAGGGCTACCGCCCGGTTCTGCCGGTGGGCGTGTGCTCGCTGGGGACGATCCCCGACACCTGCCTCGATCCCGTCGACGTTCACGGGCCGCTCGCGAGGCTGGGTCGCTGATCGCGGGCGGCCGCAGAAGAACCTGTCACCGCCGGGCCGGGTGGGCGTAGGGTCATCCCATGGATCGGTTGGACACCGTCGTCGGAGAGCTCGACGCCCTGGTCGACGCCGGGCGGCTCACGGGTTTCGTCTGTGGGGTCAGGCAGGACGGCCGGACGCTGATCGCAGCGGGCGGGTCGCGGTCCCCCGACGGGTCCGCGCTCGACCCGGACACGGTGTTCCCCCTGTCGTCCAACACCAAGCCGGTGGGCGGCGTGCTCGCGCTGCGGATGGTCGAGCTCGGGATCCTCGCGCTCGACGACCCGGTCGCCACCCTTCTGCCGGAGTTGTCCGCCCCGCGGGTCCTCACCCGGCCCGGCGGACCGATCGACCGGACCGTACCGGCCGGCCGACAGATCACCCTCCGACACCTGCTCACCATGACCGCCGGCGCCGGATGGGCGGGAGAGGGCAGTCCTCTCACCGTCGCCATGGGCGAGCGACAGATCGCCCCGGGACCCTATCCCCCTCCGATGGAGCCGGACGAGTACCTGCGGCTGCTGGGCTCGCTGCCCCTGGCTGATCAGCCCGGGGTGGGCTGGTACTACCACACCAGCAGCGACGTGCTGGGTGTTCTCCTGGCGAGGGCCACGGGGGCCACCGTGGCCGACCTGGTGGCCGACCACATCACCGGCCCGCTCGGTCTCGCGGACGTGGGATTCACCGCCGACCGCGAACGTCTCCCCACCAGCTACGGGCTCGGCCCCGACGGGGGTCTGCGCGCGCTGGACACCGTGGACCGGTTCGCCCACCCGCCGCGCTTCGAGTCGCTGGCGTGCGGTCTGACCTCGACCGTCTCGGACTACCTCGAATTCCTCGACGTCCTCGTCGGCGGCGGGGTGGTCCTGGGGCCGCAGTATGTGGAGGCGATGACGACCGACCGCCTGACCCCGCGGCAGCGGGCCGACGCGGAGGGGTTCATCGCACCCGGCTGCGGGTACGGGATGCAGGTCGAGGTCCGTCCGGACGGGGTAGTCGGTTGGGCCGGTGGTTTGGGCACCATCGGTTACGTCGACCGGCGCACGGGCCGGGGCGCGGCGGTGTTCACCACACAGTCCTACGACGTGCCGGGGACGGCGGAGGCGCTGGACACCGTGTGGGCGCTGCTGCGGTGACCGATCGGTGGTGATCGATCGGTGGTGACCGATCAGTGGTGGGCGACCCCGGGGGGCTCAGCCCTCGCGCCACCAGGTGTCCAGTGGCGTGGCCGGGACCGCCCGCTTGTGGCGGGTGGCCAGGAACAGTTGCTCGATCCGGTCGACGGCCTCCGCCGACACGCCGTCGCGGCCCTCGAGGTAGTCGTCGATCTGCTCGTAGGTCACGCCCAGCGCCTCCTCGTCGTGAATGCCCGGACGGTCGTCCTCGAGATCGGCGGTGGGAAGCTTCTGCCAGGTCGACTCCGGCGCGCCCAGGTATCGCAGGAGCGCGGCGCCCTGGCGCTTGGTGAGGCCTGTCAACGGGGTGAGATCGACCCCGCCGTCGCCGTACTTCGTGAAAAACCCCGTGACCGCCTCGGCCGCGTGATCGGTTCCGACGACGAGGTGGCCCAGCTGACCGGCCACGGCGTACTGGGCGACCATCCGCTGACGCGCCTTGACGTTCCCCCGGACGAAGTCCCGCAGCGGACCCCCGTGGTCGGGCAGCACCTCCAACGCCTCGGCAGTAATCGCTGACATGGTGGCCGACGCGGGCTGAACGTCGACGGTGACGCGGGCGTCGGGTCGGATGAAGTCCAGGGCCACGACGGCGTCGGCCTCGTCCGCCTGGGTGCCGTGGGGCAGGCGCATGGCGACGAATCGAGCGGTGGGCAGGCCCTCGTCGCGCAGCTTCTCCGCGGCGAGTTGGCAGAGTCGACCTGTCAGGGTGGAGTCCTGGCCACCGCTGATGCCCAGGACGAATCCCGTCGCCGGGGTGCTGCGGAGGTAGTCGGCCAGGAACGTCACCCGACGATCCACCTCCATCGCCGGATCGATGTCGGGGCGGACGCCGAGCTCGTCGATGATGGACGCGCGGAGCGCGCTGATGCCGGGAGAGGACTGGGTCATGGCGTCAGCATAGGAAGCCCGTGTGACTTCTGCGTGACATGGGGGAAGGACACGACGTGACGTGCGGACGGGACAGGGTCGATGCACGGGTCTGCCGGTTGGAGTTCTGACGGGGGAGTCCGTTACGATAGACCAGTTGTGTGTCGTGCATCCGACCTCCGGGTCGGACGTGTCGCGCAGTCATCCCAGTCGTGTCGGCGGCCATCACGGCCGCCCCGAGAGCCTAAGGAGCGCCAGATGAAGGTCCGCAAGTCCCTTCGGTCGCTGAAGAACAAGCCGGGCGCCCAGGTTGTCCGTCGTCGCGGCAAGGTCTACGTGATCAACAAGAAGGACCCCCGTTTCAAGGCCCGCCAGGGCTGAGCCCGTCCGCGTGGGATCCCACGCACCCTCGAGGGCCCGCCACCGGTTCACCGGTGGCGGGCCCTCGTCGTCGTCCTCGTCATTGACGCCGGGCGGTGCCGGACTGGCGCCGGACCGGGTGCGCCTGTGGAACGAATGGGGACAGGATGTGGGGTGCTTGGGGACGGCCTGTGGGGCGCCGGACCGGGTTCCCGTCGCCCGTTCGGGCGTGGCAGTGTGGCCGTCGGGGAGCGGCGCATCGGCATCCGGGACGGTCTTTCCCGTCGGGGGTGGGCGGTGTCCACAAGGCGGGATCGCGACCTGGGAATACCACCGTTGTAAGACCAAAATGTTGTGGTCCATTGACTCGTCGGACACTAGGGGTAGTGTCTAAGGCGTTGCGGCACCCGATGAATACCACTCGTGGCATTCGCGCTGCGAACCCTGTTAGACACCGCGGTTATCCACAGGCCGGGCTCACGCGCCGGATCAGATGACCGTCCGAGAAGTACCCCTCGCGCCTACGTGGCGCCCGTGCCGAAAGAGGTCCACCACTGATGGTCACCGTCTACACCAAGCCCGCCTGCGTCCAGTGCAACGCCACCTACAAGGCCCTCGACAAGCAGGGCGTCGAGTACCGGGTGGTCGACATCTCGGTGGACGACGAGGCGCGCGAGTACGTGATGGCCCTCGGCTACCTGCAGGCCCCCGTCGTGGTGTCCGGCACCGATCACTGGTCGGGATACCGGCCGGACCGGATCAAGGCTCTCGTCACCGTCGCGGCCTGACATCTGTCTGACACCGGGGGCGCCCGGAACACGTGTAATCCGAAGGGGGCAGTCATGGCGGCTCCGCTGCCGGCCACCGAGCCGGTGAGGATCGTCTACTTCTCCAACGTCTCCGAGAACACCAAGCGGTTCGTCGACCGGCTCGGGCTCCCGGCGCTGCGCATTCCCACGCGGAGGACCGAGGCCAGCCCGACTGTGTCGGACCCATATGTTCTGATCGTCCCGACGTACGGGGGATGCCTCGAGGTCACCGGAGGAACCGGGGCGTCGGTCCCACGACAGGTCGTGGCGTTTCTGAACAACGCGCACAACAGAAGCCTCTGCCGGGGCGTCATCGCCGCCGGCAACACCAACTTCGGTGCGGACTACGCGGTCTCCGGCGATGTGATCGCACGCAAGCTCGGGGTTCCGTACCTCTACCGGTTCGAACTGATGGGCACACATGAGGACGTCATCCGCGTCCGCGAGGGATTGGAAGAGTTTTGGCAGCACCAACCGTGACCCCCGAAGGCACCATCGCCGGTGAGGCGGGCGAGGGGCAGCGTCTGGATTACCACGCGCTCAACGCCATGCTCAACCTCTACGACGCGGACGGGAGGATTCAGTTCGACAAGGACCGTGAGGCCGCGCGCGAGTACTTCCTCCAGCACGTCAACCAGAACACGGTCTTCTTCCACAACCTGGACGAGAAGCTGGACTACCTGGTCGACAAGAACTACTACGAGCGCGAGGTGCTCGACAAGTACACGCGCAACTACGTTCGCGAGTTGTTCGATCACGCCTACGCCAAGAAGTTCCGCTTCCCGACATTCCTCGGCGCGTTCAAGTACTACACCTCGTACACGCTCAAGACCTTCGACGGGAAGCGCTACCTCGAGCGCTACGAGGACCGCGTCTGCATGGTCGCCCTCACCCTCGCGGACGGCGACGAGACCCTGGCCCGCCGCCTGGTCGACGAGATCATCGACGGTCGGTTCCAGCCGGCGACCCCGACGTTCCTGAACTCGGGCAAGAAACAGCGCGGTGAGCCCGTCTCCTGTTTCCTCCTGCGTATCGAGGACAACATGGAGTCCATCGGACGCAACATCAACTCCGCACTGCAGCTGTCCAAGCGCGGTGGCGGGGTCGCGCTGCTGCTGTCGAACCTCCGCGAGCACGGCGCCCCGATCAAGCACATCGAGAACCAGTCCTCAGGGGTCATCCCGGTGATGAAGCTGCTCGAGGATTCCTTCTCCTACGCCAACCAGCTCGGCGCCCGCCAGGGAGCCGGCGCGGTGTACCTGCACGCCCACCACCCGGACATCTTCAAGTTCCTCGACACCAAGCGCGAGAACGCCGACGAGAAGATCCGCATCAAGACCCTGTCGCTGGGCGTCGTGATCCCGGACATCACGTTCGAACTGGCCAAGCGCAACGACGACATGTACCTGTTCTCGCCGTACGACGTCGAGCGGATCTACGGCAAGCCCTTCGCGGACGTCGACGTCACCGAGCACTACACCGAGATGGTCGAGGACAGCCGGATCAAGAAGACCAAGATCAACGCACGGCACTTCTTCCAGACCCTCGCCGAGCTGCAGTTCGAGTCCGGGTACCCGTACATCATGTATGAGGACACGGTGAACCGGGCCAACCCGGTCGCAGGCAAGATCACCCACTCGAACCTGTGCTCGGAGATCCTCCAGGTCTCCACCCCGTCGACGTACAACGAGGACCTCACCTACTCACACGTGGGCAAGGACATCTCGTGCAACCTCGGCTCCCTCAACATCGCCAAGGCCATGGACTCCCCGGATTTCGGAGCGACCATCGAGACGGCGATCCGGGGCCTGACCGCCGTATCCGACCAGACCCACATCGACTCGGTCCCGTCGATCGAGCGCGGCAACTCAGAGTCGCACGCGATCGGCCTGGGGCAGATGAACCTCCACGGCTACCTCGCGCGCGAGCGGATCCACTACGGATCCGAGGAGGGCGTGGACTTCACGAACATCTACTTCTACACGGTGCTCTACCACGCGATCCGGTCCTCGAACCTCCTCGCCCGTGAGCGGGGGACCTGGTTCGCAGGATTCCCGGAGTCGACCTACGCCTCGGGTGAGTTCTTCGACAAGTACACCGACCGGGCATGGGAGCCGGCCACCGAGCGGGTGCGCCAGCTGTTCGCCGACGCCGGCGTGGCGGTGCCCACCCAGGACGACTGGCGTGCGCTGAAGGCCGATGTGCAGCAGTACGGTATCTACAACCAGAACCTCCAGGCCGTACCGCCCACGGGATCGATCAGCTACATCAACAACTCGACCTCGTCGATCCACCCCGTGGCCTCCCGGATCGAGATCCGCAAGGAGGGCAAGATCGGCCGCGTCTACTACCCGGCGCCCTACCTGACCAACGACAACCTGGACTACTACCAGGACGCGTACGAGATCGGGTACGAGAAGATCATCGACACCTACGCGGCGGCCACGCAGCACGTGGACCAGGGCCTCTCGCTGACCCTGTTCTTCAAGGACACGGCCACCACCCGGGACGTCAACCGCGCCCAGATCTACGCCTGGCGCAAGGGGATCAAGACCTTGTATTACATCCGCGTGCGACAGCTCGCGCTCGAGGGCACCGAGGTCGAGGGGTGCGTCTCGTGCATGCTCTGACCCCGGTGCCACAGGCCTGCGCCCCGAACCGCCCCCGCCATCACGAGGAGATCCGATGACCGCCGAGCTGCACGCTCCGGGATCCCACAGCCCCGCCGCCGGGGTCGCCCCCCGGCTCGTCGACCGGGTGTCCGCGATCAACTGGAACCGCGTCACGGACGAGGTCGACGACCAGGTCTGGGGCCGGCTCACCAGCAATTTCTGGCTGCCGGAGAAGGTCCCGGTGTCCAACGACATCCCGTCGTGGCAGACCTTGACGGACTCGGAACAGGAGCTCACCACCCGGGTGTTCACCGGGCTGACCCTGCTGGACACGCTCCAGGGCACGGTCGGCGCGGTGAGCATGATCCCCGACGCGTCGACCCCGCACGAGGAGGCGGTGCTCACCAACATCGCGTTCATGGAGTCGGTCCATGCCAAGAGCTACTCCACGATCTTCTCGACGCTCTGCTCCACCCCTCAGATCGATGACGCCTTCCGCTGGGCGGAGGAGAACACCTACCTGCAGCGCAAGGCCCACATCACCCTCGGGTACTACTCGGGCGAGGACCCCCTCAAGCGCAAGGTCGCATCGACCCTCCTCGAGTCGTTCCTCTTCTACTCGGGCTTCTATCTGCCCATGCGCTGGTCGTCGCGCGCCAAGCTCACCAACACCGCGGACATCATCCGGCTCATCATCCGGGACGAGGCGGTGCACGGGTACTACATCGGTTACAAGTACCAGCGCGGCCTGGAGCAGATCAGCCAGGCGGAGCGCGACGAGCTGAAGGACTACACCTTCGAGTTGCTCTTCGAGCTGTACGACAACGAGGCGGACTACACCGAGGACCTCTACGACACCGTGGGGTGGACCGAGGACGTCAAGAAGTTCCTGCGCTACAACGCCAACAAGGCGCTGATGAACCTCGGCTACGAGGGGATGTTCCCCAAGGACGAGACCAACGTCGACCCCGCGATCCTCTCGGCGCTCAGCCCGAACGCCGACGAGAACCACGACTTCTTCTCGGGCTCCGGCAGCTCCTACGTCATGGGCAAGGCCGTGGCGACGGAGGACGAGGACTGGGACTTCTGAGGCGACCGTCGTCCCCACCTCACCCCGGCCCCGGATCAGGCGCCGGGGTGCGGTCGTCGGGCTGATGCAGGGGGTCGGCGGGGCCGGCCGGTGCCTGGGTGGGCGAGTCGACCGGCCACACGTGTGAGTCGGCCGGCCCCACGACCACGCTCCGACTACCCGTCCGGGGCGATCCCGTTGATGGAACTCCTGATGTCGTCCAGGACCGCTCGTGCGGCCACCGGGCCGGAGCCCTCCCACACGGCCCGGTCCACCACGAACATGCGGCGGGCGCCGACCGCGTCGAGTTCCGTCCACCGGTCGGTGGCGAATGCCTCCCGCGCGGACTGTTCGGAGCGGTCGCTGCCCCCCACCACGGCGAAGATCACGTCGCCGTCCAGTTCATCTCCCACGGCAGGCGACTCCGGTGCGGGCCCGATCCGCTGGCCGTCCCGGGTGCGCTGGGCCGGGGGTCGGCCGGCCCCGACGGCCTCGAGCATGAGGCTGCCGAGGGTGTCCGGCTGCTGGACCTCGATCTCGCCCGCGTCGGAGACAGAGACGAGGGAGACCCAGGTGTCTCTCGGAGTGGTCGCGTCCGCGGTGAACCGCGCCCGGTCGATCACATCCAACAGGAGGTCGCCGCCGGCCGTGGGTCGCCCGTAGGCGTCGGCGATCGTCTCGGTGCTCTCGGCCCAGTTCAGGCTCCGCGCATCGTAGACGACGGTCGGTGCGACGGCCGACAACGCCCGCACCAGGCCAGGGTCGAGATCGGGGGAGTCGGCGAGCACGATGAGATCGGGGTTCAGGTCCCGGGCGGCGTTCGCGGCGGCAGCGGGGTCGGCGTCGGCGGCGGCGTCGTCGTTCTCGCCGCCCGGCTGGCCGGTGATGCCGGTGATGCCGAGGTCGGGCAGTCCCACCAGGGTCGCGGGGAGGTAGACGTCGGCATCGTGGGGCAGTCCGGAGATCCCGACGACGAGGTCCTGCAGCCCCAGAGCGCACGCCACGTCCACCGCACCGCGGCCGAGGGCCAGGATCCGTTCCGGAGAACGGGGGACCTCCACCGTCGATTCGACAGGGTCCGCGGACGCGACCTCTCGGACGCCGTTTCCGGGGAACTCGGCTGGCACCGGTGCGGGCGCGCACGATTCCTCCGGCTCGGCCGAGCGCTGGAGCTCCTCGCCGGCCATCCGCGAGGGGGTCGTGGTGACGGGGTGTTCGACCATGTCGACGGGGGAGGGCCCGCACCCCGCGAGAATTAGACCGGCGACAAGGGGGCCCGCGATGCCCGCCGTGACCCGCACGGGGGTGGAAACGTACCCCCGCCCGCGATGGCGGAGTCGGCCCGGCGCGTGATCGGTCATGAAGGAGAGCCTAGGAGATGGGTCGTGAGCGCGGTCTAAGTGGAGGTCGTGGCGGGTCGGAGCGCGATCCCGGGCGTGTCGTCATGGAGGCGGATTACCGCAGATGACCCGCCCCGACGAGTTCGGCGGGGTGAGTGGTGGACGCTCTCAGCGGAGGGTTAGGATTGCCCTCACGCACTATTCCTTTGCGTTCGACGTGGGGTCGGTGGTTCGACCCGCGGCGTCGGGTGAGGCGTTCAGGAGGACCCTTATGACCGCAGTGGCCCCCAAGCCGGTCGACGATCTCGACCATCCGCCGGGCGAACCCACGGGCACCGCCCGGCCGGGCTCGTTCGTGTGGAAGATGATGACGACGACCGATCACAAGCTGCTCGGCCTGATGTACATCGTCACCTGTTTCGTCTTCTTCTTCATCGGCGGGCTCATGGCCCTGCTCATCCGGGCGGAGCTCTTCGTCCCGGGCATGCAGTTCCTGTCCAACGAGCAGTTCAACCAGCTGTTCACCATGCACGGCACGGTCATGCTGCTGCTGTACGGAACCCCGATCGTGGTCGGGTTCGCGAACTACATCATGCCGCTGCAGATCGGTGCCCCCGACGTCGCTTTCCCGCGACTGAACGCCCTGGGCTACTGGCTGTTCACGGCGGGCGGCATCATCATGCTCTCCGGGTTCATCACCCCGGGCGGCGCGGCAGCGTTCGGCTGGACCATGTACATGCCACTGGCCGACAAGATCCACTCGCCGGCCGTCGGCGCGGATCTGTGGATCCTCGGTGTGGGCATCGGCGGTATCGGCACCATCCTCGGCGCCGTCAACTTCGTCACCACGATCATCTGCCTCCGCGCGCCGGGCATGACCATGTTCCGTATGCCGATCTTCACCTGGAACATCCTGGTGGCGTCGGTCCTGATCCTCCTGATCTTCCCGCTGCTCACCGCGGCCGCCCTGGGCGTGTTCTACGACCGGCAGTTCGGTGGCCGGATCTACGACCCGGCCAACGGTGGCGCCATCCTGTGGCAGCACCTGTTCTGGTTCTTCGGTCACCCCGAGGTGTACGTCCTCGCCCTGCCGTTCTTCGGCATCGTCTCCGAGGTCTTCCCGGTGTTCTCCCGCAAGCCGCTCTTCGGCTACGCCGGCCTGATCTTCGCGACCCTCGCGATCGCCGCACTGTCCATGGCGGTCTGGGCACACCACATGTTCGTCACCGGCGCCGTGCTCCTGCCGTTCTTCTCCTTCATGACGTTCCTCATCGCCGTTCCCACGGGCGTGAAGTTCTTCAACTGGATCGGCACGATGTGGCGCGGAAAGATGACATTCGAGACGCCGATGGTCTTCGCGCTCGGCTTCATCGTGACCTTCCTCTTCGGTGGTCTGACTGGCATCATGATGGCCGCGGCGCCGATCGACTTCCACATCTCGGACACGTACTTCATCGTCGCGCACTTCCACTACACGCTCTTCGGCACGATCGTGTTCGCGACGTTCGCCGGCGTGTACTTCTGGTTCCCCAAGATGACGGGCCGGATGCTCGACGAGAAGCTGGGCAAGCTGCACTTCTGGCTGATGTTCATCGGCTTCCACACCACGTTCCTCGTGCAGCACTGGCTCGGTAACCAGGGCATGGCCCGTCGCTACGCCGACTACCTGGCGACGGACAACTTCACCGTCCTCAACCAGATCTCCACCATCGGGTCGTTCATCCTCGGCATCGCGATGCTTCCGTTCATCTGGAACGTCATCAAGAGTTGGCGCTACGGCGAGATCGTCACCGTCGACGACCCGTGGGGTGCGGGCAACTCGCTCGAGTGGGCGACCTCGTGCCCGCCGCCGCGTCACAACTTCGTGACCCTGCCCCGGATCCGCTCCGAGCGCCCGGCGTTCGAGCTCCACTACCCGCACATGAGTGAACGCATGCGCGCAGAGGCCCACGTCGGTGGCCGGGCCGCCGCCCAGGACCCGGCCGCCGTCAAGGACGTCGCCGAGCGCGGCACGTCACCGCAGAGGGGCTGACCCGGCCGCCCGTACTCACCCACGGGCTCCGGACCCCGCTGAACCCCGTCGGTAGGCTCGCCCTCCGGCGGGGTTCGGCGCGTGTCGGCCCAGGCCCTTCACCCCCGGCCACGGCCTGCACCCGCCTCCCGGTCCCCAGGACCACCCGCCAGATCCAGCACTCGTCAGGAGCACACGTGAGCACCCCCGGTACCCCGGCACTCCTCACCGTCACCGGCCCCGACCGGCCAGGCGTCACCGCGAGGGTCATGTCGGTCCTCGCCTCCCACCACGCCGACCTGGTGGACGTGGAACAGGTCGTCGTCAACGGGCACCTCTCCCTCGGTCTCATGGTCCGGGTGGAGGCGGACGCCGATGCCGTGACCGTGGTCCGCGAGCTCACCGAGCAGATCCACGACCTGGGGATGCAGCTCGAGGTCCAGTTCGACGACATCGCGCCTCCCACCCCGCCGCCCACCCACGCGGTGGTGATCCTCGGCAGTCCGGTCACCGCGTCGGCGTTCTCGGCGGTGGCCGGTTCGCTCGCGTCGATCGGCGCGAACATCGACACGATCCGCGGGATCGCCGACTACCCCGTCACGGGTCTGGAACTGCACGTCTCGACCGCCGATCGCGACGCCGCCGACGACGCGCGACTGCGCGAGGCGATGGCCCCCCTGTCGGACGCGCACGGCGTCGACATCTCGGTGGACGGCGCCGGCCTGGGACGCCGCTCCAAGCGTCTGGTGGTGTTCGACGTGGACTCCACGCTGGTCCAGGGCGAGGTCATCGAGATGCTGGCCGCACACGCGGGTAGGGAGGCAGAAGTCCGTGCGGTCACCGAGCGCGCGATGCGAGGTGAGTTGGACTTCGCCCAGTCCTTGCACGAGCGGGTGGCCACGCTCAAGGGGTTGCCGGCCGGCGTCCTCGACGAGGTCGCGGCGAACATCGTGCTGACCCCGGGTGCGCGGACGACCATCCGGACCCTCAAGCGGCTGGGTATCCGCTGCGGTGTGGTGTCGGGCGGGTTCATCCAGGTGATCGCGGGTCTCGCCGAGGAGCTCGGGTTGGACTTCGCACGGGCCAACACTCTCGAGATCGAGGACGGGGTGCTCACCGGCCGGGTCGTCGGCGAGGTGGTGGACCGGGAGGCCAAGGCCGAGTACCTGCGCCAGTTCGCCGAGGAGCTCGGGATCTCCCTGAGCCAGACCGTCGCGGTCGGGGACGGGGCGAACGACATCGACATGCTCTCCGCCGCGGGGCTGGGGATCGCGTTCTGCGCCAAGCCCGCTCTCCGCGAGGTGGCCGACGCGTCTCTGTCCAAGCCGTTCCTCGACACGGTCCTGTTCGTCCTCGGCATCACGCGCGATGAGATCGAGGCGGCCGACACCGCCGCCGGAACCTATCGCCGCGTCCCGCTCGTGTGACCGACGGTTCGGTGCCCGAGGGGCCGGGGGGCGACGGACCACTGCCCGACGGACCACTGCCGGATGGTCTCGCGACCGGTGCCGCGCTCGACTGGTGCCTCTCGCGACTCCGCGCAGGCTCGGCCGGGGCCGAGGATCCCGACGACCGCGCCACCGTCCGCTCCATGCCGATCGTGCTGCACCTACCCAAGGCGGACCCGCCCGGACGGACCCCGCTGCTCGAGGCGGTCGCGGGCGCCGTCGCCGCGCTGTGTCTGGACGAGCGCGTGGCCCCCGGCGGGCGCTGGCACGAGGCCTACGCGGCGTGGCTGGACGCCCGGATGCGCAAGATCGCCCGGCGTGCGCGAGGCGCGCAGTGGCGCACCGCTCTCGAGGTCGACGGAGTGACCCGCGAGGTGGACGGCTGCGCGGCCAGGGCGTTCGTCCCCGGCCCGGTCGACGACGTGGACCCGCGGCTGGGTCGCCTGCAGATCGGGGGCACCGACCTCGCGCGGGATGATCCGGGCCCCCCGCCCCCGGGAGTCCCGGTGGTGTGGGTGGACAGGACCCTGGAGATGTCCGTGGGCAAAGCCGCCGCCCAGGTCGGTCACGGGGTGATGGTGCTGATCGCGGAGATGGACCGCGACCGGCTCGAGCGGTGGATCGACGACGGGCTGCGCGTGGCGGTCCGGGAGGCGGACCCCGCTCGGTGGCAGGAGCTCTCGACAGCAGTGTCCGCTCGTGCCCCAGGGGTGGCTGCTGTCGTCGACGCCGGGTACACGGAGGTCGCGCCGGGATCGCTGACGGTCATCGCCGTCGACCAGGGCTGACACCCGCAGCTCGGCAACGGCATTCACCCACAGCCGCCGATGGCACACACCCACAGCCGCTCCCCGCCATGCACGGTGGCGTGCGCAGCGGGGCAGGCGAGAGTTCATCGCCGCGGGCGGCTG
>NZ_KB714632.1:0-31984 GCF_000349585.1 Dietzia sp. UCD-THP | reverse complement strand
GATCACCACGTCTCGGTCGGTGGTCTGCCAGAACGGCGGCAGGGAGGCCCGGAGGTACCCGCCGTAGCGGGCGGTGGCCAACCGGGAGTCGAGCACAGCCACGACGCCCCGGTCGTCGGTCCGCCGCAGGAGCCGCCCGACGCCCTGGGCCAGGAGCAGTGCGGCGTGGTTGCCGGCGACGGCGAGGAAGCCGTTGCCGCCGCGGGCCCCGACCGCGCGCTGGCGAGCCGAGAGCAGGGGGTCATCCGGCCGTGGGAACGGGATGCGGTCGATCACCACGAGCGAGAGCGACCGTCCGGGCACGTCGACGCCCTGCCACAGCGAGAGGGTGCCCACCAGCGTGGTCTCCTCGTCCGCCGCGAACTGCGCCACCAGGTTGGCGGTCGAGTCCTCGCCCTGGCACAGCACCGGGGTGTCGAGTCGTTCGCGCAGCAGTTCCGCCGCGGCCTTGGCCCCGCGCATCGAGGAGAAGAGCCCGAGGGTGCGTCCGCCGGCGGCGGTGACGAGGTCCGCCAGCTCGTCCTCCGCCTCGGGGGAGGCGCCCTCCCGGCCGGGCGCCGGAAGGTGCGAGGCCACGTAGAGGATGCCGTTGCGCCGGTAGTCGAAGGGCGACCCCGCGTCCAGCCCGGTCCAGCGGAGACTGCCGGCGTCGTCGTCGGACGGGGGTTCCAGGGCGACGGCGGTCGCGGGGTCGGGTCGGGCGGACGAGGCCGGCGGAAGCCCCCAGGTGGCCGCCAACCCGTCGAACTTCCCGCCGGTGGTCAGCGTGGCGGAGGTGAGGATCACCGTCGACTCGGCGAACAGGCGCGCCCGCAGCAGGCCGGCCACGGAGAGCGGGGCCACGCGGAGGATCCGGCCCCGGCGGTCCTCCTCGCTCATCCACACGATCTCCAGGCGCTCGGTCACCGGGCGCTCGAACGAGGAGAGCATGCGGTCGGCCGCGTCGGCGACCTCGTCCAGTGCCGCGAGGGTCTTCTGCCGGTCGGAGGCGCCCTGGGGATCGTTCGCGACCTCGCCGGGCTTGGGCCCGGGCACCGCGCTCCGGCAGTTCTCGGCGGTGTGCCGGACCGCCGCCAGCGCGAGGTCGGCGCCCTCGGGAAGAAGGTCCCACCGCCCCTCGGGGCACAGGTCGAGCAGACTCGCCAGTCCTTCGCCGGCCGCCACCATGCGGTCGGCGGTCTGCTGATCGACGAGCTTGGCCGCGCGCCGCGCCGCCTGGATGACGGCGGCACCGGTGAGTTCGGCCGTCGTCACCCCGGTCACGCGGTCGGACAGTTCGTGGGCCTCGTCGATCACCACAGCGTCGTGTTCGGGCAGGACGGAGACGTCGGTCATGGCGTCGATCGCGAGCAGTGCGTGGTTGGTCACCACCACGTCCGCTCGTCCCGCCTCCTGGCGGGCCAGTTCGGCAAAACACTCGGAGAATTCGGGGCACAGTTGGCCCAGGCACTCGCGGCTGGTCACCGAGACCTGTCGCCACGCGGCGTCGGAGACTCCGCGAGGGAGGTCGTCGCGGTCCCCGGTCTCGGTGTCCTGCGCCCAGTCGTGCAGTCGGGCGATCTCCTGGCCGAGTCGCGACCCGGGCCCCGCGTCGCGCGGGGAGGACTCGCGGGGGGTGCGGGCGGCCGTGGACTCGCCCCCGAGGGGAAGGTCGAACAACTCCTCGGACACCACCTCCTCCGGATCGGCCTCGTCGACCGGGCCGGATGCGACGCGGTGGAGGCACAGGTAGTTCCCGCGGCCCTTGAGAATCGCGTGTGAGGGCGTCACCCCGAGTTCAGGCTTGAGGGCGGCGGCCAGGCGGGGGAGGTCGCGGTCCACGAGCTGGTTCTGCAGGGCGATCGTGGCAGTGGAGACCACCACGGTGCCCCCGGTCTCCACGGCGTGCCGCAGCGACGGCACGAGGTAGGCCAACGACTTCCCGGTCCCCGTCCCGGCCTGGACGGCCAGATGCTCGCCGGTGGCCAGGGCGTTGCCCACCGCCTCGGCCATCCGGACCTGTCCCGTCCGCTCGGTGCCGCCCAGGCTCTCGACCGCGGTGGCGAGCAGCTCGGAGACAGGGGGAAGCGAGTCGGTCACCCGGTCACCCTAGCGGCCCGATCCGACGATCCAGAGGTGTGCCCGGCTGCGGGTGGACGAGCGCTACGGACGCGGCGGCACCACACGCACGGGGACTGCCGGCTCGCCCTCGCTCAACGCCAGGCCCTCCCACGGCAGCGTCACCATCGCAGACTCGTGGAACGCCCGCGACTCCTCCAGGGTCGGCAGGTCCGGAACGGGGTCGCCGTCTCGCATCAGGGGGACCATCAGATCCCTCTGATCGAGTCCGGGTTCAGCGTTCAGGGACCCCGCCCACGGCAGGAGCACCTCCTCGACCGCGGTGCCGGACCGTCGGTGGAGGCGGACCGCTCGCTTGGCGCCCGGTAGGGACTCCTTGTGGGTCGATCGTTTGGCCACCGGTATCCCGTCCACCTCGACGAGCTTGTAGACCATCCCCGCGGTGGGGGCGCCCGAGCCGGTCACCAACCGGGTACCCACCCCGTAGGCGTCGACGGGTTCGGCCCGCAGCGCCGCGATCGCGTACTCGTCGAGGTCCCCGGAGACCACGATCCTGGTCCCGTGGGCGCCCAGGGAGTCGAGCTGCACACGCACCTGGCGGGCCAGCATCCCGAGATCGCCCGAGTCGATGCGGACCCCGCCCAGCCCGGGACCGGCCACCTCGATCGCCGTGGCCACGCCACGGGTGATGTCGTACGTGTCCACCAGCAGGGTGGTGCCCACACCGAGGGCGGCGACCTGCGAGCGGAAGGCGGACGCCTCGTCGGGGCCGTCCGGACCGGTGTGCAGCAGCGTGAACGCGTGCGCCGACGTGCCGGCGGAGGGGACCCCGTGCCGTCGGGTGGCCTCGACGTTCGAGGTGGAGGCGAACCCCGTGAGGTACGAGGCGCGGGCCGCGGCCACCGCGGCCTCCTCGTGCGTGCGGCGTGAGCCCATCTCGATGATCGGGCGGCCGTCCGCCGCGGAGGTCATGCGCGCGGCGGCGGACGCGATCGCGCTGTCGTGATTGAGTACGGACAGCACCAGTGTCTCCATCAGCACGCACTCGGCGAACCCGCCCCTGACGGTCAACACCGGGGACCCCGGGAAGAACAGTTCCCCCTCGGGGTACCCGTCCATCCGCCCGGTGAAACGGAAGTCCCGCAACCACCCGAGGGTCCGCTCGTCGAGCGAGTCGGCCACCGTCGCCAGCTCCTGCTCCCCGAAGCGGAAGTCGCGGAGACGCTCCAGGAGCCGGCCGGTGCCTCCGACGACGCCGTACCGGCGACCGGCGGGCAGCCGCCGGGCGAACACCTCGAACACGCAGGGACGGTCGGCGGTGCCGTCGGCCAGCGCGGCACTGATCATCGTGAGCTCGTATTTGTCCGTGAGTAGGGCGGTGGACGGACGGCCCGGCGGGTGAGGGGCGCGCGTCGGCGCGGTCGAGGTCACCCGGACGACTCTACGGCGTGGCCGACCCGGCGGTAATCCGTATCCTTGGCCCTATGCACACCGTCACCACACAGAACGCGGACGTCCGGAGCGTCGTCCCCGTGATGGCGATGCCGTCGGCCGCACCCGTGGAAGCCACGGAGACCGAGCGCGACGCCGGGGTGGACAGTCCCTGGCTCACGGTCGTGTGGGACGACCCGGTCAACCTGATGAGCTACGTCACCTTCGTGTTCCAACGGGTCTTCGGCTACAGCCGCGAGAAGGCGCACGAGCTTATGCTTAAGGTCCACAACGACGGCCGCGCCGTGGTCTCCTCCGGGAGCCGGGACAAGGTGGAGAACGACGTCCGCAAGCTGCAGGAGGCCGGACTGTGGGCCACGATGCAGCGGGAGGCCTGAGCTCGTGAAGGCCTGGCAGCGCAAGACCTCCCTCACCGGCCCGCGGGTCAAGGCGGTCATGGAGGGGCACGAGGTGCAGATCCTCCACGCCCTGGTGTCCAACATGGTCGACATGTTGGAGCAGCGTCGCGACTCCGCACCGGGGGATGAGCTGGCCGAGATCACCGGGATGCGCAGCGGCCACTCCGAGCTCCCCGCCGAGGCCCCGCTCGCCCGCCTGCTCCCGGATTTTCATCGGCCCGAACCGGGGAGCGCGTCCGACGCGGATGCCGCGGCGGTGGCCCGCGCCCACAACTCGGGGATGCGCATGCTCCACGAACCGGAGATCATCGACGCCAAACTCGCGGCGGCCTCGACGGTCCTGAGGTCGCTCCCGGCACGCGGGGGGACGGTCTCGCTCAGCCCCGAGCAGGCGCAGGCGTGGATGGGCTGTCTCAACGATGTGCGGCTCGGCCTGGGCGCATTGCTGCTCGAGGCCGGAGCGGTGGACGGGGTCCCGGCCACGGACATCCCCGAGTTCGTCGAGGAGGACGACCCGAGGTCGGCGCACCTGGACGTCTACCACTGGTTGACCTTCATGCAGGACTCCCTGTGTTCGGTTCTGACGGGGAAGTGAGGAGAGCACGGTGAATCCAGATCCACGCACGTTCCGGTCGGGGGGCGTCCAGACCGCCCGGCCCGTCCCCCAGGGACCGCGCCGCTGGCCGGCACTGATCCTGCTCTTCGCCTTCGTCGCGCTGATGTGGGTGGTCGAGGCGGCTGATCAGGTCATCCAGGCCGCCATCGGGCCGCCCCAGACCCTCGACAACTACGGTGTCCGCCCCCTGTCGACCGACGGGTTGCTCGGCATCATCTTCCAACCCTTCCTCCACGGGGACTGGGCTCACCTCATCGGCAACTCGATCGCCCTGCTCGTGTTGGGGTCGATCATCGCGATGTCCGGTATCCGGCCCCTGATCAGCGTCACGCTCATCTCGTGGCTGGCGTCGGGCGTGGTGTCGTGGATCCTGGGCGGGCCGGGGACCGTGCACATCGGCGCGTCGGGGATCGTGTTCGGCTACATCTTCTACGTGATCGTCCGTGGACTGTTCTCCCGGCGGTTCCTGCACCTGCTGGTCGGGCTCGTCATCGGCTTCTACTACGGGTTCGAGGCGCTCGCCGGTCTGTCCCCGATGCTGGACGGCGTGTCCTGGCAGGGGCACCTCGGTGGCGCCATCGGCGGCGTGCTCTCGGCCTATGGGCTCAAGCGTGACCGCAGGCCGCAGGCGGTCACCGCCGGGCAGCCGGGGTGGAATTCCGGTCCGCGCAGGTGACGACCCCGGACCCACTGGCCCCGATCGGGGTCTTCGACTCCGGGGCGGGCGGTCTCACCGTGGCCCGGGCCATCATGGACCAGCTCCCTGACGAATCGCTGATCTACGTGGGGGACACGGCCCACGGGCCGTACGGGCCCCTGCCGCTGGCGCGGGTCCGCGAGCACGCCCTGGCGGTCGCGGACTCCCTCGTCGACCGGGGGGTCAAGGCTCTGGTGATCGCGTGCAACACCGCATCGGCGGCGATGCTGCGGGACGCGCGCGAGCGCTACCCGGTGCCGGTGGTCGAGGTGATCCAGCCGGCGGCCAGGCGGGCGGTGGCCACCACGCGGTCGGGTCGCATCGGGGTGATCGCCACGCGCGCCACGGTCGCCTCCCTGGCCTACGACGACGCCGTGGCCGCCGCGACCGGGGTCGAGCTGACCTCGGTGGCGTGTCCGAAGTTCGTCGAGTTCGTCGAACGCGGCATCACCAGTGGCCGGCAGGTCCTGGGCCTGGCGGAGGCGTACCTCGCCCCGATCCGGGACGCCGACGTGGACACCCTGGTCCTGGGGTGCACCCATTACCCGCTGCTGTCCGGGGTGGTCCAGCTCGCGGTGGGCGATCACGTCACGCTGGTCTCCAGCGCTGAGGAGACCGCCAAGGACGTGGTGCGCGTGCTCACCTCCCAGGACCTGCTGCGGCCCCACGACGCGCAGACCCCGGCCCTGCGGGAGTTCCTCGTGACCGGTGACCCGGACAGTTTCCGTCGAGTGGCGTCCCGGTTCCTCGGCCCCGACCTGGTGGCCGTCGGCCGCGCGGCCGCGGTGTGACTCCTCCCCGCCGACGGGCCCGGGACCGCCCTCGGGAGCACACCCCGGGCGGCGGCGGGCGGGTCGTGGCACGATGGTGCCCATGCTTCTGACAGTCCTGGGTTGCTCGGGGAGTATCGGCGGACCCACCTCGCCGGCGTCCGGGTATCTGGTGGAGGTCGAGGGGATCGGGCCCGTCGTGATCGACATGGGTCCCGGGGTGTTGGGGGCTCTGCAGCGGTACGTCTCGCCGGAGACCGCCACCGTCCTGTTGTCCCATCTCCACGCCGACCACTGCCTCGACGTCCCGGGCCTGCTGGTGCTGCGACGCTTCGGCCCGGAGGCCGAGCACGCCGTGCGCATGCCGCTCATCGGACCCTCCGGAACCGCCTACCGGATCGGCGTCGCCTCGTCGGAGGAGCCGGGCGCCGTGGACGATCTCTCGGACACGTTCGAGGTGGGGTCGTGGGAGGTCACTCCGGACGTGGAGTTGAGGGGCGACGACGACGAGGTGGCCCTGCGTGTGCGGGCCGACCGGGTGGATCACCCGCCGGAGTCCTACGGGCTGAGGCTGACCTCGGCGGACGGTCGCGTCCTGGCCTACAGCGGCGACACCGCCTACTGCGAGGCGTTGATCCAGCTCGCGGCGGGGGCGGATGTGTTCCTCTGCGAGGCGTCGTGGACCCACGAGGAGGGCCGCCCACCGGGGATCCACATGTCCGGTGCGGAGGCGGGTCGCACCGCACGACTGGCAGGGGTCGGTCGGCTGGTCCTCACCCACATCCCGCCGTGGACGGACAGCGAGGCCGTGCGCGCGGAGGCCGCCGCGGAGTTCGACGGCGAGGTCATGCTGGCGGAACCGGATCTGCGACTCGAGGTCTAGCTTCTTGAGTTCTCGCTCGAGAGCTGCGCGGTCGACGAGCGGCGGTGGCCGCTAGGATCGGCGGGCGTGACCTCATCTACTGACGGCAGAACAGACGGACGCGCGGACGGCGACCTGCGCGACGTGACCCTCACGCGCGGATTCACCTCGCACCCGGCCGGCTCGGTTCTCGTGACCTTCGGCCAGACCCGCGTCATGTGCACGGCGAGCGTGACCGAGGGCGTGCCGCGCTGGCGCAAGGGGTCGGGCCTGGGGTGGCTGACCGCGGAGTACGCGATGCTCCCGGCTGCGACCCACGAGCGTTCGGGGCGCGAGTCGGTCCGCGGCAAGGTCGGGGGACGCACCCACGAGATCAGCCGCCTGGTGGGCCGGTCGCTGCGCGCGTGCATCGACCTGTCCGCGCTGGGGGAGAACACCATCGCTCTGGACTGCGACGTACTCCAGGCTGACGGCGGCACCCGCACCGCCGCGATCACCGGGGCCTACGTCGCGCTGGCAGACGCGGTGACCTGGCTGGCGGCCAAGGACGCCGTCACCGGCAACCCGCTGACGTGTGCGGTCGCGGCCGTGAGCGTCGGCGTGGTGGACGGCCGTGTCCTGTGCGACCTGCCCTACGAGGAGGACTCGCGCGCAGGGGTGGACATGAACGTCGTCTGCACGGACGCCGGGGAGCTCGTCGAGGTCCAGGGGACCGCCGAGGGCGCCGCGTTCGGACGGGACACCCTTAATGCGATGCTGGACTCGGCCCAGGCCGGCTGCGAGCGGCTGTTCGAGCTGCAGCGACAGGCCCTCGCGGCGCCCTACCCCGGCGAGCTGCCGATGCCCCCGGCCGCCCGGAGCGCGGGGCGTCAGCGGTGACCGTGCGGCTGCTGGTCGCCAGCCGGAACGCCAAGAAACTCGCCGAGCTGCGACGGGTCCTGGACTCCGCGGGGATCGACGGCATCGAACCGATCGGCCTGGACGAGGTGCCCGACTTCCCCGAGGAGCCGGAGGACGGCGCGACATTCAAGGACAACGCCCTGATCAAGGCGAGGTCCGGGTGGAAGGCGACGGGCCTGGCGTGTCTGGCCGACGACTCCGGGCTGGCCGTGGACGCGCTGAACGGGATGCCGGGCGTGCTCTCCGCTCGCTGGGCGGGCCGTCACGGCGACGACGCGGCCAACAACGCGCTGCTGCTGGCACAGCTCTCGGACGTGCCCGACGAGCGTCGTGGCGCGGCCTTCGTCTCGAGCTGCGCCCTGGTGTACTCGGCTCCGGACCCGGAACCGTCCGCGGAGGGCCCCGTCGAGAGGGTCGCGGAGGGGCGGTGGGCCGGACAGGTGCTGCGGGGGCCTCGCGGCGAGGGCGGATTCGGCTACGACCCGCTGTTCCTGCCCGAGGGCTCGGACCGCTCCGCCGCCGAACTCACGGCGGAGGAGAAGGACGCCGACTCCCACCGCGGTCGGGCCCTGCGGGCGCTCGTGCCGGCGTTGCGGGAGCTCGCTGAGCGCGGGATGCGGCGCTGAGCCAGCTCAGACCGCGTACTCGGACCTGACGTCCCGGGTCCGCATGTGCTCGAACCAGAACGACAGGAACGGGACCGTCCCGGCCAGTGCGGTCAGCAGGGTGCGGGAGGCCGGCCAGCGGGCCTTGATGGCCAGGTCGAGTGTCATGAACAGGTAGAAGATGTAGAAGACACCGTGTGCCTGGCCGATGTAGGTGAACCAGTCGGGGGCGTCGGAGGAGTTCTCGATGATCAGGTACTTGTAGATCATCTCCACCGTCAGGACCAGCAGCCACACACCGGTGATCCACGCCAGGACGCGGTACCGCGCGAGCGCACCGCGGATCTTCCCGCCGGGGTCCGGCTTGCGGTGGTCGGTCTCCGGGGTGGCGTCAACGGTCATGTGTCGGTTCTCTCCTCGTGACGGTCGCCGGCGGCCGCGTCCTGGCGGGCCAGTTCGGCGAGGTATGAGTTGTAGGCCTCCAACCCCTCGTCGCGGGTCGGTTCCTCCGCGACGGGGCGCCGGGCGGGGAGGAGGTCGGCGGGGATCTCCGTGACGGCCCGTTCCCGCCGGCGCGCACCCCGGCGAGGGGGCGTACCGCCGGGGCGGGCGCCGACCTCGTCGTCGTCACCCTCACCGTCCGCGTGTCCGGCGGCACCGGCACCGGCCTCGGACACGGCCGTGTCGGCCTCGTCCGCCTCCAGCCGTACATACCTCAGGTAGGCGTACACGAGGAAGCCCGCCAGGAACGGCCACATGAAGGTGTAGCCGAGGTTCTGGACCGTGCCCGTGGCCTCCTGGTAGCGGTCCAGCTGCCAGAGCCCCATCCCCAGGCAGAAGATCGAGCCCAGGACAACGAACGCGATCCACGAGGGGCGGTGCCTGACCTTGGCGGGAGCCGGCGGACCGGAGGCGGCGTCGCCTCCGACCGTGTGGGTGCTCAGGCTGTCGGACACCCCTCAACGATACCGCCGTCGGCGCGGTAAGCTCACCTCGCCCGGTACCCCCGGGTTGGCGCCCGTGGCGGAATTGGCAGACGCGCTGGATTTAGGTTCCAGTGTCTACGGACGTGGGAGTTCAAGTCTCCCCGGGCGCACCGTTGTCGGTCGCGGGCCGGTCGAGCTCGTGTGGTCAGTCGAGATCGTCGATCAGGCGCGCGAGGATGTCGTTCATCGTGAGCAGTCCGATGAGCTCGTTGCCGCGGACCACGACCAGGCGGTTGAGGTGGTACCGGCTCATCATGGCCGCGGCCTGGTTCACCGACAGGTCCTCACCCACGGAGATGGCGGGCTTGACGGCGGCGTCGTACACGTTGAGCAGGTCGACGTCGCCCTCCTCGACGATGATCGCCCGCAGCAACTCGTTGTAGCTGAGCAGGCCGTAGGCGTCGTGGGGGTGCTGGCGTTCCACCACGAGGCTCTTGACCCGCTTCGCGCGCATCATCGACAGCGCCTCGCGCAGGGTGGCGAACGGCGAGATGGTGATCACCTCGGGGACCATGACCTGCGTGACGGTGAGCATGGGGGACCTCCTGTGGGGTCGTACGGTCGGGATGGGGCGGGCAGGGGCGGGGTGCTGCGTGGCGGGGTCGAGCGGGCGGGCGTGACTCAGGTGTCATCCCGGCGCATGTACTCCTCGAACTTCACCAGCTGCCGGGGGTCGATCCCCGTGAGGTGCTCGATGGGGACGTTGAAGGCGATGCCGCGGGAGTTGTCCCCGTCGACGAGGACCTCGTGCAGCGCCTTGAGGATCGGGGTGGCCAGGTGGGTGCCCACGACCATGAGCAGCACCGACTGGGACCCCTCGAAGGTCAGGCCGAAGAACGTCTTCTTCTGTTGCCCGCCGATGCCCTTACCCTCCAGGATCGTCACCCCGGTCGCGCCCGCGCGTTGCGCGACCTCGATGGCGGGGTCCTCGAGTTCGGGAGGGGCGATCACTACGACGGCCGTGAATTTCATGACGCTTCCTTCTGCAGGCGGGGGATCTTCTCGAGGACGATGGCATAGAGCAGGACGGAGATGATCGGGAAGATCGAGGCGAAGGCGATCAGCCCGAAGCCGTCGAGCAACGCGCTGCGGCCCTCGATCGCGCTCGCCAACCCGATGCCCAACGCGGTGACCAGCGGCACGGTGACCTCGGAGGTGGTCACCCCGCCGAGGTCGAAGGCCAGGGCGACGATGTACTTCGGGGCCAGAGCCAGCAGGACGAGGACCACGGCATAGGAGACCATGATGAAATAGTGCAGCGGCCCGCCGGTCAGGATGCGGAACACCCCCAGGGCGATCCCGACCGCCACCCCGGTGGCCACGACCAGGCGGATGGCGGTCGCGTTGATCCCGGCCGGTGAGACGTTCTCCGCCTGGTCCGCGACCGCGACCAGGGCCGGCTCGGCCATGGTGGTGGCGAACCCGATGAGCAGGGCGAACAGCAGGATCAGGGCGGGGATGTCGCGGTCGATCAGCTGCTCCGCCATTTGGGTGCCCAGGGGGAACAGTCCCATCTTCAGGCCCACCACGAAGGCGTAGAGCCCCACGAGCACCATGACGAACCCCACGGCCACGCGCAGCGGGTGGGACAGCTTACGGCGCAGCGCCACGTATTGGAAGAACAGGACGACGATCACCATGGGCGCCACGTCGCGCACCATCTCGGCCAGTCCCACCACGTGTTCCAGCCAGAGGGGCGTCCCGCCGGTCTCCTCCGCTCCGGTGGTGGGCGTGCCGCCGCCCCCGCCGAAGGTGTAGACCCACATGCCGTAGAGCTGGACCCCGATCATGGGCACCATCACGCACAGCGCCACCAGGCCGAAACCGTCCGTGAGCGCGCTGCGGCCCCGGATCGAGTTGGCCAACCCGATCCCGATCGCGGCGATCAGCGGCACCGTCACGACGTTGGTGGTCACCCCGCCCGAGTCGAAGGCCAGCCCCACGATCTCCGGCGGGGCCACGAACGTGGCCACCAGGACCACGATGTACCCACCGATGAGGATCCGGTGGACCGGCCAGCCCCGCAACACGCGCAGGATCCCCAGGACCAGGACGAGGCCCACGGACACGGCGATGACCACCCTCAGGACGACGCCGTCGACGCGTCCCTCGCTGATCAGTTCCGCCTGCTCCGCGACCGCGATCAGGGCCGGTTCGGCCACGACCGCGGCGAATCCGATGGCGAAGCCGAAGGTGAGGAGCAGCCCGAGCGCACCGCGGCGGGTGAACTGGTTGGCGAGGTTCTTGCCCACCGGGAAGACGCTGAGATCCAGACCCTGGAGGAACAGGGCGATCCCCACCCCCACGATCAGCAGACCCGCGACCAGCTGCACGGGGTCCTCGGGCATCCGGCGGAAGACCAGCAGCTGGAAGGCCGCCACCACGGCCACGATGGGCAGCAAATTCCGCAGGGCCTTCCGGAACTCCAGGGCGAAGTGGCGGAGATGCTCCATGGAGGCTGGCGTCCTCTTCCGGGGTCGGGTCGACAGGCGGCCTGCCTCCCAGTCTGACGCACGACCCCGGGGGCGTCCACGAAACGGCGGCGCGACGGTGGTCGGGGCCCCCGGGACGGGGCTCGTCCACCGGCGGGCTCACCGATCACGTCACCGGCGTCGGTCCGGGCGGAGCGCGGCGACGACAGTGGCGACGATCTGCTCCACCGACCACGAGACCGGGCAGGAGATCCCGTCCTCGTCCGGCGCCAGCGGCTCCAGCGTGGCCAGCTGGGACGCCAGGATCCGGGGGGAGGCGAAGTGCCCGCCCCGGGTCGCGAGCCGGGCCGCGAGAAGCTCCCGGCCGCCCCGGAGTTCGACGAAGAACACCGGGCGGTCGACACCCCGGAGGGCGTCACGGTAGGCGCGACGCAGCGCCGAACACGCGACGACGAGACCCACACCGGCGGTCGTCTCGGGGGCCGGATCGCGCCCCGACCCCGATGTGAACCGGCTCTGCTCCGCCATCCGGGTACGGACCGCCTCCAGCCACGGCTCGCGGTCGAGGTCGGTGAGCGGCTCGCCTGCGCCCAGCTTGCGGCGGTTGGCGGGCGGGTGCAGGTCGTCAGCGTCCACGAAAGGGGCGCCGATCCGTTCGGCGATCGCTTGCGCAACGGTCGATTTACCGGCACCGGTCACGCCCATCACCACGATGTGCGTCATCGGCGTCGTGACCGTCCGCTGCGGATCCGGCGACCGGGATCAGATGGTGAAGGCCATCGATTGGAGGATCCTCCGGCCCAGGTCCTCGTCGCCACTGATCTCCACACCGTTGCCGGGCTCCGCGGAGATCCTGCCGGTCGCGGCGCGGACGAAGGTCGGGGTGTCGAAGACCAGCTCGACCGTGACCCGTGCGGAGTCGTCGACGTCCACGAGTCCCGCCCGGCCGGCGACCAGCACATCGGTGGCCAGGGACGGGTCGGCATCGGAGTCGCCCTTCACCTGGAACCGGACCCGCGAACCGTCCGGGGCCCCGGCGTTCTTGCCCACGATCCGGGGCAGGGCGCGCGCGATCTCCTCGAGAGCGAACCTCCCCACGCCGCTGTCGAGGTGGTGCGTCATGCCGAGGGCGTGACGGATGTCGTCCTCGTGGACCCAGCAGTCGAATACGCGCACCCCCATGAAGCGTCGGAACGGCACGCGGCCGACGGGGGAGTCCGTCTCGGCCTCGAGGGCCTCGGCGGTCATCTCGGAGAGCTGGGTGGTGCGCTCGGCCACGACCTCGCGGAAGTCCGCGAACGCGTCCTCGACCGCCAGGGAGCGCGCCTCCTGGACGAACTTCTCGTTGAGCTCACCGATGGGGTTGCGGACGTACTCGTGGACGGAGTCGGGCAGGTCGACGTCCGGTACCGGCTCGCCGGCCAACAGGTGCTCGGTTCCGGCGATGTGCGCCACCACGTCGCGCACCGTCCAGCCCGGCAGCGCGGTCGGGGTGGCCCAGTCGTCCCTCTTGAGTCCCGCCAGGAGCTCGTCGAGATGGTTCCACTGCTGGATGAGGTGGCGGATCTCGGCGGGGGCGGCGTCGCTGTCGATGGTGTCCATGGCGACAAGGCTAGTGCCGGGCGGGAGAGCCGCGCGGCGACTTGCAGCCGTGGCCGGGTGACCGCCGCGGAACACACCGACCCCGGCGCCGCAGGGTAGTGCGGACGCCGGGGTCGGTGATCAGGACGTGCGGCGCGAGGTCAGAGCTCGCGCGCGGGAGTCGTCGTGGCTCCCTCGGGATCGTCGGGGTGACCGACGTAGTGCACGATGCTGGCGACGAGTCCGCCCCAGATCACGAGCAGGAACAGCACCATCATGATGATCGCGGAAGCGTCCATGGCTCAGGCCTCCTTGGGCGTGTGGGTGGGGGCAGGGTTCTCGTCGGGACGGGTGAGTCCCTCCTCGTAGACGTAATCGCTCGGGTCGTCGTCGACACTCGGCGGTCCGTCGAGCTGGCGGGCCCCCCGCCAGGGCAGGGCCGACAGGATGATCGACAGGACCAGGATGGTCCCGATCATTCCCCAACCCCAGACGCCCAGGATGGCGGCGTCATAGCCCTCGTAGGGCTCGGAGACGAGGGTCATGATCTCGCGGATCAGGGCGTACCCCAGGACGACCGGGGTGATAACGGCCAGGCACACGATCCAGAACGAGCCGACCTTCCACGAGGACACCGAGTTGAGGTGGTCGCGCAGGGTGGGGCCGAGGCGCATCACGAAGATCACCACGATGAGGGCGATGAGGGTGATGCCGACGATGCCGAGGCTGTTGACGAACTTGTCCATCACGTCGAGGTTCTGCAGACCGGTCTCGGTGGGCATGAGCAGGATCGAGGCGGCCGCCATCGGGATGCCGACGGCGAGCACCGAGGCGGTGCGGCTGCTGCCCATCTTGTCCTGGAAGGACGAGATGACCACCTGGACGATGGAGATGAGCGAGGTGATGCCGGCCAGGATGAGGCAGACGAAGAACACCACGCCCCAGATCGGGCCGCCCGGCATCTGCGAGATCAGGGCCGGGAAGGCGATGAACGCCAGGCCCGGGCCGCCACCGACGTCCTCCCAGCCCGCGCCCGCCGACGTGGAGACGAGGAAACCGAGGGTGGCGAACACGCCGATGCCGGCGAGGACCTCGAAGGCCGAGTTGGAGAAGCCCACGACGAGCCCGGAGCTCGTGAGGTTGGACTTGCGCTTCAGGTACGAGGAGTAGGTCAGCATGATGCCGAAGCCCACCGAGAGCGAGAAGAAGATCTGCCCGTAGGCCGCGATCCACACGCTCGGCTCGGTGAGCACGCCCCAGTCCGGGGTGAAGAAGTTGTTGAGGCCGTCCATCGCGCCCTCGAGGAAGAGCGACCGCACGACGAGGGCGGCGAAGAGCGCCACGAGGAGCGGGACGAAGAGCAGGGCGGTGCGGCCGATTCCCTTCTGGACGCCCGCGAGCAGGACGCCCAGCGTCACGATCCACACCACCACCAGGACGATCGCGATGCCCGGGACGAAGTCGACGCCGAAGCCGCTGCCCGCGCGGAGGAAGTCCTCGGCGAAGAACGACGCCGATTCCTCGTACGTCTCACCCCACCGCTCGTCGATCGAGAACCACGCGTATGAGGCGGCCCACGCGATGATCACCGCGTAGTAGACGGCGATGACGAACGACACCAGGACCTGGATCCAGCCGATCGGCTCGGCGAAACGGTTCATCCGCCGGAAGCTCAGCGGCGCGGAGCCGCGGAAACGGTGGCCGATGGCGTAGTCGAAGAACAACAGCGGGAGGCCCGCGGTCAGCAGGGCCACGAGGTAGGGGAGCAGGAAGGCGCCGCCACCGTTGTCGTAGGCGACAAAGGGAAAGCGCCAGATGTTGCCGAGGCCGACGGCGGAGCCGATGGCGGCAAAGACGAAGACGGAGCGACGGGAGAATGTCTCTCTCGGTGTCGCCGCGCTCCTGGTGGGCGGGCTGGTCATGGTCGACTCCTTGTGGGGCGATCGGGCGGCGGATCCGCCGGGTGTGACGGACCGACGATAGGTGTGGTCTCCACTACTTCCCATATCTTCACGGCGGGTTGTGGTTTTGGTGACCATTTCGACGCATTCGCGGCACCGAATCGTGTTACCAGCGGGACTACAGTGATCTCATGAGGATGCAGCGAAGAAGTCCGTGGGTGGTGGGGCGCAGGCTGGCTGCGGCCACGGCCACGGCCGCGGTCGCTGTGGCGGTGCTCGCCGCCCCCACCCTCGCCGCCCCCACCCTGGCCACCCCGTCACCGGCCGTCGCCACCCCGGCGGCCCCGTCGCCGGCCGTCACGGCGCCCTCCCCGGCGGAAGTGGTGCGCGAGACCGGGTCGTGGTTCTCGCACGGCTACACCCTCGACCTGCGCGCGGACGGTACGGGAATGCTGGCCGCCTGGGTCGGCGCGTTCGACGGCACCAGGGTCCAGTTGCGACTGATCCCCGCACCGGGGCCGGCGACCGTCGCCGAGGTGACCGCCGTCGAGACGGTCGGGCGCGGGGGACTGGCAGCGGACCAGCAGCCGGGCGTGGGGGGACTGGTCACCGTCGCCTTCGGGGACGAGGTGCGGACGGCCCACGTCGAGTGGTCGTCGGGTCCGCGCCGACTGGCCGCCGATCTGTGTCCTGTCGAGGGGCTCGACGCCGAGATGATGGCCGCCCTCCGCTGCGGGGCCTGAGGGGGAGCCGGCGGCGCGAGGCGCCCGCGACACGCCGTCGAGGGGAGGCTCCCCCCTGAGAAGGAAGTAACGATTCGATAACGACGCGTGATGGAACCTGAGGTGTCCCTCACCTGTGCATATGAGGGAACCGTCAGGTTCAAAGTGTGACCGTCGCCACTTCCGGACCCCGTCAGGCCTCCCCCCGACGGACGGACGTACCCCCTCAAGCTGAGGAACGCCTCAAGTTCCTGTGGCAGTCTGTGCCCTGCGTCGGACCAGTACCCGGTCTCGGCGCGGAGTTGTTCCAGACGAAGTTGCCAAGGAGTTCCACACGTGACGATCGACGACCGCGACCTCACACCCCGCCCGCTCGAGACCGGACACGCGGCCCGCCGCCAAGCCCGGGCGCTCGCGGACGATCTGCGTGAGGGAACCGCCTACGCGCTCGCCTTCGGAGGGCAGGGCATCGCGTGGCGCGACGCGTTGAGCGATCTCATCGACGGCACCGGGATCGGTCCCGAGCTGCAGGACCTCGTCGACTCCTCCGTCGCCCTCACCGAACCCGTCCACGACGAGATCGCGGTTGTCCGGCCCCACGGTTTTCGGCCCATAGAGTGGGCCAACACCACTACCGGCGAGGACGAGGACCACGGCGACCTGCCCGAAGAGGCATCGCTGTCCTCTGCCGCGGTCTCCCTGCCCGCCGTCCTGCTCACCCAGGTGGGTGCCGTCCGCGCGCTCGCCGCCGAGGGCTTCGACGTCAACGACACCGCCCCCGCCGCGGTGGTCGGGCACTCCCAGGGGATCCTGGCCGTGGAGTCGGTCCAGACCTTCGGATCGGTCGACGACCGCCTCCTGGCGGTGGCCGAACTGATCGGCGCCGCGGCCACCCTGGTCGGTCGCCGCACGGGCCTGTTCCGTCGCGGTGAGGCCAGCCCCATGGTCGGGGTGTCGGGCATCGACGGCGCGGAGCTGCGAGCCCTGGTCGACGAGGTCTTCGCGGCGGTCGACCCCTCGCTGCGGCCCACCGTCTCCATCCGCAACGCCCAGCGACGCCACGTCGTGGTGGGCCGTCCGGACGACCTCGAGGACCTGCGCCGGCACTGTGCGGACCTCGAGGCCGAGTCCCGCCGCCGCCGCGAGGCCAAGCTCACCGGCGGCGAGGTCTTCGCCCCCGTCTTCGACCCCCTCGACGTGGAGGTCGGGTTCCACCACCCGGCGATGGCACCCGCCGTGGACGTCGTGTCCGACTGGGCGGCCCGCTGTGGCCTGGACACCGCCCGTGCGACCGCTCTGGCCCGCCAGGTCTTCGTCGAGCCCGTCGACTGGGTCGAGGAGATGGCGGAGGCCCTGCACTCCGGCGCCGACTGGATCCTCGACATGGGCCCCGGCGAGGCTCTGACCCGCCTCAACCGCTCGGTGGTCCGCGGTCAGGGCGTCGGCGTGGTCGCCGCCGCCACCCGCGGCGGCCTGCGCAACCTCTTCACACCCGGCGCGACCCCGTCGATCGAGCGTCCGTGGACGGCCTACCAGCCCCAGCTCATCACCCTGCCCGACGGCACCGTGCACGTGGAGACCTCGTTCACCCGCCTCACCGGGTGCTCGCCGATCCTGCTGGCCGGGATGACCCCGACCACCGTGGACCCGGAGATCGTCGCCGCCGCCGCCAACGCCGGCCACTGGGCCGAGCTCGCCGGCGGAGGACAGGTGACAGAGGCGATCTTCGCGGAGAACACCCGCCGTCTGGCCGAGCTGCTCGAGCCCGGCCGCAGCGTCCAGTTCAACTCCCTCTTCCTCGATCCGTACCTGTGGAAACTCCAGGTCGGCGGCAAGCGACTGGTCCAGAAGGCTCGCGCGGCGGGCGTTCCCTTCGACGGGGTCATCGTGACCGCCGGCATCCCCGAGCTCGACGAGTCCGTGGCCCTGATCGAGGAGCTCACCGAGGCGGGACTGCGCCACGTGAGCTTCAAGCCCGGGACCGTCGCGCAGATCCGCCAGGTCGTGCGGATCGCGGCCGAGGTCCCGCACATGCCGGTGATCGTCCACGTCGAGGGCGGCCGGGCCGGGGGACACCACTCGTGGGAGGACCTCGACTCGCTGCTCCTGGCCACCTACCCCATGCTGCGCGACCGGCCCAACGTGGTCCTGTGCGTCGGCGGCGGGATCGGCACCCCGGAGCGGGCCGCCGATTACCTGACCGGGTCCTGGGCCAACGCCCACGGGTTCCCGGCCATGCCCGTCGACGGCATCCTCGTGGGCACGGCCGCCATGGCGACTCTCGAGGCCACCACCAGCCCGCAGGTCAAGCAGCTCCTCGTGGACACCGTCGGCGTGGACCACTGGGTCGGGGCCGGACAGGCCGAGGGCGGCATGGCCTCGGGCCGCAGCCAGCTCGGCGCCGACATCCACGAGATCGACAACACCGCCGCCCGCGCCGGGCGCCTGTTGGACGAGGTCGCCGGTGACGCCGACGCCGTGGCCGAGCGCCGCGAGGAGATCATCGCCGCGATCAACGGCACCGCCAAGCCGTACTTCGGGGACCTCGGATCCATGACCTACGAGCAGTGGCTTCGTCGGTTCGCCGAGCTGTCGCTCGCAACCGCTCCCACTGTCGGCACCGCCTCCGAGGCGGAGGCCGCCGGCGGCCGCTCGGTGTGGCTCGACCCCACCATCCGTGAGCGGTTCCACCGCATGGTGCAGCGCGCCGAGGCCAGGCTGGATGCCGCGGACTCCGGGCGCATCGTGTCGGCTTTCCCCCTCGTCGAGGCGATGGAGCAGCCCACCGAGGTCGTCGACGCACTCGCGGACCGCTACCCGGACCTGGCCACGGCGACCCTGCACCCCGCCGACGCCGCCGAGTTCTTCGACATCTGTCGCATGCCGGGCAAGCCCGTCCCGTTCGTGCCCGTCATCGACGGCGACGTCCGTCGCTGGTGGCGCTCCGACTCACTGTGGCAGGCCCACGACGCCCGGTACGACGCCGACGCCGTGTGCATCATCCCCGGCACCACCGCGGTCGCCGGGATCACCCGGGTCGACGAGCCGGTCGGCGATCTGCTCGATCGCTTCGAGTACGCCACCGTCGACCGCGTCCGCGAGTACATGCCCACCACCCAGGAGGTGAGCAGCCGCCGTCGCGGGACCGTGACCACGGCGCAGGGCCCGGTCGCCGACGTGCTCAACGCTCCCGACGTCTCGTGGGCGGGCCGTCTGGTGGTGAGCCCCGTCCACCGCCTCGGGGTCCTGCACGCCTGGGAGATCGACCCGAGCGGCATCGGGTACCACCCGGTCTCCGGCGCCGTCCTCACCCCGGGCCCGGACGGCCGCACCGTCGACCTCACGCTGCCCATCGGCCCGACCGAGATGACCATCACGATCACCCTGGGCGACGGGGTCGCCACGGGCGCCGCCCCGGTCGTCACCGATGACGCCGCGGAAGCCGCCATGCGCACCCTCCTGAGCACCGCCGCCGGCGTCGGCCGCGGCGGCGCCGGGGGCACCGCGATCGACGCCCTGCCGGAGGTCACGGATGGCGTGGCCACGGCCCGGTTCACCTTCGAGCCCACCCTCGCCTCCGACCACACCGGTGTCACCGCCGGCAGTCTGCCCACCTCGCTCATCACCTCGGACGGCGTCCCCGACGCCCTCGTGGGTCCGGCGTGGCCCGCGGTGTTCGCGGTCCTCGGTGAGGCGCGTCGCCCGCGCGGCGGCGGAACAGCTGTCGAGGGAACGGTGGTGGAAGGTCTGCTGGACCTGGTCCACCTCGACCACGGCATCCGCATGCACTCCGCGCTGCCCGCGCAGTCGACCGACCTCGTCGTCGTCGCCCGGTCGGGGGACGTCCGCGACACCGACCTCGGACGCGTCGTCGAGGTGTCGGTCGAGGTCGCCACGGTCGCCGCCGACGGTTCGCAGTCACCCCTGTGCACCCTGTCGGAGCGGTTCGCGATCCGCGGCCGCACCGGTGGTGCCGAGGTGGGTGACCCCCGGCCCGCCGGCGGCGCCCTGGTCACGGCCGAGGGCGGGGCCGCGAGCCCGGCCGAGACGAGCCGCCAGCAGCGGGTGTCCACCTCGCTCATCGCGCCGCACGACATGACCGCCTTCGCGCTGGTCTCCGGCGACCACAACCCCATCCACGTCTCCGACACCGCAGCCGACCTGGCCGGCCTCGGCGGGGTGATCGTGCACGGCATGTGGCTCTCGGCCGCCGCGCAGCACGCGGTCCAGGCCTCGGACGGCCGCGACCCCGCCCTGCGGATCGCCGGGTGGACCGCCCGCATGCTCGCCCCGGTCCGACCGGGCGACCACATCAAGGTCCGGGCCGTCCAGACCGGGCGCCACGCCGGCGGCCAGGTCCTCGAGGTCACCTGCACGGTCGACGGCGCCACCGTCATGGCCGCCACCGCGCTGACCGAGGCCCCGCGCACCGTCTACGCCTTCCCCGGCCAGGGCATCCAGGCCAAGGGCATGGGCATGGAGGGGCGCACCCGCTGCCCGGCCGCCCGCGAGATCTGGGACCGCGCGGACGCGCACACGCGCAAGGCTCTGGGGTTCTCCATCCTGGCGCTCGTCCGCGAGAACCCCACCGAGGTGACCGTCCGGGGCACCGTCCACCGGCACCCCGACGGCGTGCTCTACCTGACGCAGTTCACCCAGGTCGCGATGGCGTGCCTCGCCGTGGCGCAGCGCGCCGAGCTCGAGGCCGACGGGTTGTTCGTCGACGGGGCCTACTTCGCCGGCCACTCGATCGGTGAGTACGACGCCCTGGCCGCCATCTCCGGCACGTTGGAGCTCGAGCCGCTGCTGGAGATCGTCTTCCAGCGCGGGTCGACCATGCACGAGCTGGTCCCGCGCGACGCCGAGGGGCGGTCCGACTACCGGATGGCCGCGATCCGCCCGTCGCAGATGGGAATCGGTGACGACGAGGTCGTGGACTGGGTGGCCGGCGTAGCCGAGGACTCCGGTGAGTTCATCGAGATCGTCAACTACAACCTCGCGGGGTCCCAGTACGCCCTGGCCGGCACCGTCGCCGGCTGTAAGGCCCTGGAGAAGGCAGTCGAGCGCGAACTCAAGCGGTCCGGGGGCAAGAACGCCTTCATCCTTGTGCCCGGCATCGACGTGCCCTTCCACTCCACCGTCCTGCGCGGCGGCGTCCCGGACTTCCGGGCCACCCTCGACGCGCTGATCCCGCACGACATCGACATCTCGGTGCTCGTGGGCCGCTACATCCCCAACCTGGTGCCGCGTCTGTTCAGCCTCGAGCGCGAATTCGTGCAGGAGATCGCCGACCTCGTGCCGGCCGACTCCCTCGCCGAGGTCCTCGCGGACTGGGAGTCGTGGTCCGCCACCCCGACGCGTCTGGGACGCCTCCTGTTGGTCGAGCTGCTGGCCTGGCAGTTCGCCAGCCCGGTCCGCTGGATCGAGACGCAGGAGCTGCTGTTCACGCCGATCGAGCGCGGTGGACTCGGCATCGAGTGCTTTGTCGAGGTCGGTGTGGCCAACGCCCCGACCGTGGCGAACCTCGCCTCCAAGACCCTCGACCTGCCCACGCACCGGGGCCCCCGCGCCCAGGTGCTCAACGTCGAGCGCGACTCGGCGACGCTGTACGGCACCCTGCCGCCCAGCGTGGAGGTCGACGACGACGACTCGGTAGGCGCCACCGAGTCCACCAGCGGGTCGAGCGACGCAGGTTCGACCAACACCGCGGCCGCCGACCAGGCGGCCCCCACAGACCCCGCACCGGCCGTCAACACCCCCGGCACGGCCGGTGCGGACCGATCCACCCCCCCGGCAGTCGAGGCCGCCCCCGGCGCACCCCGCCCGGACGACCTGGACTTCGGCGCCCCCGCCGCCACCCGCATGCTGGTGGCGCTGCGCACCAAGGTCCGTCCCGAGCAGATCGCCCCCGGCGACTCCATCGAGACGCTGTGTGACGGCGTCTCCTCGCGCCGCAACCAGCTCCTGCTGGACCTGGGCACGGAACTGAGCCTGGGCGCCATCGACGGCGCGGCCGAGGCGGACTTCCCGACCCTGTCCGACCAGGTCTCGCGCCTGGCCCGCGGGTACTCGCCCTTCGGCCCCGTCCTGTCCGACGCGGTAGGCGAGGCGCTTCGTGCGGTCCTGGGCCGCACCGGCAAGCGGCCGGCGTACATCACCGAGCGCGTCACGGGCCCCTGGGAGCTCGGACCCGGCTGGGCGCAGCACGTCACCGCGGAGATCGCCCTGGGCACCCGCGACGGCGCCTCGATCCGCGGTGGCGACCTGGCCACCCTCGACGCCTCGGGCGTCAAGGACGTGGCCGGGCTGGACGCCCTCATCGACGCGGCCGTGTCCGCCGTCGGCGCCGCGAACGGCGTCGCCGTCGCCATGCCGTCCTCCGGGGCCGGCGGCGGCGGAGTGGTCGACTCCGCGGCCCTGTCCGAGTTCGCCGACGAGATCACCGGAGCCGACGGGGTCCTGGCCCGCGCCGCACGCGGCGTGCTCACCCGCCTCGGGCACCTCGAGCCGGACGCGGTCGACCTCCTCGCCGAGGCCGATCCCGACACCGAGCTAGCTGACCTTGTGGCCGCCGAGCTGGGCGCCGACTGGCGCCGCGTCGTGGCCCCGGCCTTCGACCCGGCCCGTGCCGTGCTCCTGGACGATCGCTGGGCCTCGGCCCGCGAGGACCTGGCCCGGCTCTGGACACGGACCGACGTCCCCGCGGACGCCGCGGAGGCCTTCCGCGGCGCCGGCGACATCGTGGCCGAGCAGGCCCGCTGGTGGGCCGGTCGGGCCGCCGACGCCCGCCGGGACGCCCTCGCGGTCGCCTACCGGGAGATCGCGGAGACGGCCGCCGAGGAGTTCGTCGGCCAGTACGCGGGCGACGTCGCCGTCGTCACCGGGGCCGGCAAGGGCTCCATCGCCGCCGCCGTCACCGGAAAGCTCCTGGCGGGAGGGGCCACCGTGGTCGCCACCACCTCCAGCCTCGACCAGTCCAAGCTGGCCTTCTTCAAGGACCTCTACCGCTCCCAGGCCCGCGGTGGCGCGGTGCTGTGGGTGCTGCCGGCCAACCTCACCTCGTACTCGGACGTCGACGCCCTGGTCGAGTGGGTCGGATCCGAACACGCCGAGTCGGCCGGGGGACAGACCACCGTCCTCAAGGCTCCGCTCACTCCGACGCTGCTCTTCCCGTTCGCCGCCCCACGCGTCCAGGGCTCGATGGCCGACGCCGGACCGCGGGCCGAGACCGAGATGCGCGTCCTGTTGTGGGGCGTGGAGAAGCTCGTGGCCGGCCTCGGTGCGATCGGCGCCGATACCGACGTCGACTCCCGACTGCACGTGGTGCTGCCGGGCTCGCCCAACCGCGGGATCTTCGGCGGCGACGGGGCCTACGGCGAGGCCAAGGCCGCACTCGACGCCATGATCGCCAAGTGGGGTTCCGAGAAGTCCTGGTCCGAGCGCGTGACGTTCGTCCACGCGATCATCGGCTGGGTCCGGGGCACCGGGTTGATGGGCCACAACGACCCGCTCGTCGAGGCCGTCGAGGCCGCGGGCGTGTCCACCTGGTCCACCGCCGGGATCGCCGACGAGCTGCTGGAATCCTGCACGCCGGACGTCCGCCGGGCCGCCGGCGAGGCTCCCCTCACCGTCGACCTCACCGGAGGGCTCGGCTCCGCCGACCTGGACATGGCCGCGCTCGCCGCGGACCGGCCGGCGGCGACGTCCGAGACCTCCACCGACGACGCGGACGGGACCATCGCGGCCCTGCCGTCGCTGCAGACCGTCACCCCCGACGAGCGCCCCGAGTGGGGCGAGGTCACGCAGGACCTCGAGGACATGGTCGTGATCGTGGGATCCGGCGAGGTCGGCCCGTACGGCAGCGCACGCACCCGCTTCGAGGTGGAGACCACCGGTGACCTCAGCGCGGCCGGCGTGGTGGAGCTGGCCTGGTCCACCGGACTCATCACCTGGGAGGACTCGCCGCGCGCCGGCTGGACCGTCACCGAGTCCGGCGACCCTATCGACGAGGCCGAGATCGCCGAGCGGTTCCACGACGAGGTGCTGGCCCGGGTGGGCGTGCGCACCTACGCCGACGACGCCCGCGCGGAGATGTTCGCGGGCACCTCGCCGCAGCTGACCTCGGTGTTCCTGCCGGAGGATCTGTCGTTCGTCGTCGACGACGAGGGCCAGGCCCGCGCCTACCAGGAAGACGATCCGGAGAACACCGTCGTCACCCAAGGCGAGGACGGCGAGTGGACGGTCACCCGCAAGGCGGGAACCGAGATCCGCGTCCCCCGCCGCACCACGCTCACGCGCATCGTGGGTGGCCAGATCCCCACCGGCTTCGACCCCACGGCATGGGGCATCCCCGCCGACATGGTCTCCGGTATCGACCGGGTGGCGGCGTGGAACCTGGTGGCCACCGTGGACGCCTTCATCTCCTCGGGCTTCACCCCGGCGGAGCTGCTGGCCCACGTCCATCCGGCCGACGTCGCCAACACCCAGGGCACCGGCATGGGCGGCATGACCAGCATGCGCTCGCTCTACATCGACGGGATCCTCGGTCGCAGCCGCGCCAACGACACGCTGCAGGAGGCCCTGCCCAACGTGGTGGCCGCCCACGTCATGCAGTCCTACGTCGGCGGCTACGGCTCGATGGTCCATCCGGTGGCGGCCTGTGCCACCACCGCGGTGAGCGTCGAGGAGGGCTTTGACAAGATCCGCGCCGGCAAGGCCGAGTTCGTGGTGGCAGGCGGGTTCGACGACCTGTCCACCGAGGGCATCCAGGGCTTCGCCGACATGTCCGCCACCGCCGACTCCGCGGCCATGGCCGCCAAGGGGATCGACGAGCGCCACTACAGCCGCGCCAACGACCGGCGGCGCGGCGGGTTCGTCGAGTCCCAGGGCGGCGGCACCATCCTGCTGGCGCGCGGCGACGTCGCGGCCCGCATGGGGCTGCCGGTGCACGGAGTGGTGGCCTGGGCGGGGTCGTACGCCGACGGTGCCCACACCTCGATCCCGGCCCCGGGGCTGGGTGCTCTCGGCGCCGGTCGCGGGGGACGACGGTCGCCGCTGGCCCGGGGTCTGGCAGAGCTCGGACTGACCGCGGACGACCTGGCCGTGGTGAGCAAGCACGACACCTCGACCAAGGCCAACGACCCCAACGAGTCGGATCTCCACGAGCGTCTCGCCGCGGCGATCGGTCGCTCGGACGGCAACCCGCTGTTCGTCGTGTCGCAGAAGTCGCTCACCGGGCATGCCAAGGGGGGCGCGGCCGCGTTCCAGCTCATCGGCCTGACCCAGATGCTGCGCTCGGGGACGCTTCCCCCGAACCGGGCCCTGGACTGCGTCGACGACGTCCTGGACCGGCACCGGCACCTGGTGTGGCTGCGCGAGACCGTGCAGCTGGGCGGGGACCTGCCGCTCAGGGCCGGTCTGCTCACCTCGCTCGGCTTCGGTCACGTGTCAGGCCTGATCGCCGTGACGCATCCCGAGGCCTTCCACCGCGCGGTGGCCGCGCAGCTCGGCGAGCAGGAGTCCGAGCGCGTCCGCGAGGCCGCGCTGACCCGCGAGCGTGAGGGCGCACGGCGACTGACCGACGCCATCTACGGCGGCGAGTCCCTCTACAGCCGTCCCGAGGCCCGGCGCCTCGGTGAGGGGTCAGGAGATGAGGTCAAGGAGTGCGAGGCCGCGGTGCTGCTGGACCCCGCGGCCCGGATCGACGCCGACGGCGTGCTCGCGGCGAGCGACTGGGTGTAGTGAGCCCGGCGGTGCGGGGCGTCGGGGTCGACACAGTCGACCTCGGCGCCTTCGCCGCGTCCCTGGCCGAGCCGGGGACGCGGCTCGCCACGGCCTTCTCAGCTACAGAGCGACGGCAGTGCCGCGAGCGCGCCGAAGCCCGGGGGGCCGGCCGCGGCGCCGCCACGGCGCGCGCGGACGGGCCGGATGCGCGCACCTCGTCGTCGTCATCGGACCGGTCCGACCCTCTGGCCCGCCACCTCGCCGCGCGGTGGGCGGTCAAAGAGGCCGTGGTCAAGGCGTGGTCCTCGGCCCTCTACGGCTCGCCCCCGCCGATCGCGCCGGACCTGCTGGTCTGGTCCGAGATCGAGACCGTCTGCGATGCGTGGGGTCGGCCCGCGATACGCCTCGGCGGCGAGGTCGCCCGGCAGGTCGCCGCGACGGTGGGGGAGGGCGCGCGTTGGCACGTCTCGCTGAGCCATGACGGCGACGCGGCCGTGGCGTTCGTGGTGCTCGAGGGGCAGGGGTCCGGATAGGGGTGTGATGCGCTCTGGGTGCGCGATGCGCCCCTCGGATTGCGATGCGCCCACCTACCTCCGGGGGCGGAGGCGAATCCGAGGGGCGAAGCGCCGCGAGTGCCGACGGAGTCAGTCGGCCTGGGCTTCCTTCTCCGCCAACCAGAGGTATGCGGTGAGCATCCGCTTGAGTTCGGTGACGGTGGCGTCGTGGATGTCTTCGCCCGTGGCAGAACCGGCGCTGACAGAGAAGTTGAGCATCGAATAGGACACGTGGACCAGCACGTCGGCCATGAAGGCGCGGCGCTGCCGTTCGGTGGACGGCATGAGCGGGGCGAGCACGCTGGCGATCATCCTGGCCAGCTCGCGCTCGTTGACCGCAGCGGTGGCTCGAGTGGCGGGGGTGGCCTGCGTGGCCAGCCAGACCGCTCGCCGGGAGGGATCGCGCAGCCACAGATCCGCCAGGTGGTCGAGGAAGTCGTTGAGCAGCTCCGGCCAGTCCAGCGCGGGGATCTTCTGCGCGAAGCGTTCGACCTCCTCGATCACGCTGTGCGCGTCTTGGCGGTCCAGCTCGCACACCAGCACGTATTTGTTGGCGAAGAACTGGTACAGCGTCCCGATCGGCACTCCCGCGCGGGAGGCCACCTCCTCGCAGGTGAACGAATCGAATCCGACCTCGACCAGCACGTCGCGAGCGGAGGACAGTAGCGCCTGGAACTTGCGGCGGCTCCTCTCCTGAATGGGCCGTCGGCGGGGCACCAGGATGTTCGGCTCGTCCTGGACGGCCTCGTCCACGGCATCTCTGGTCTGGTCCTGCATCCGCTCGTGCGGTTCGGCCGACATGGGTGAACTCAGCCCTCCGCGGGTTCGGGCAGGTCCACGCCGAGGAGCTTGGCGAGCATGGCCACGTGACCCTTGGCTCTGACGTTGTACCGCGCCAGGGAGATCGTCCCGTCGGACTCCACGACGAACGTCGAGCGGATCACGCCCATCACGGTCTTGCCGTAGTTCTTCTTCTCGCCGAACGCGCCCCACTCGGTGAGCATGGTCTTGTCCGGATCGGACAGTAGAGGAAACGTGATGCCGTGCTTGTCCCGGAAGCGCTGGAGCTTCTCCGGCGCGTCGGGTGACACCCCCACCACCCCGATACCGGCGTCCCGCAGGTCCTGGAGGGCTCCCTCGAAGTCCACGGTCTCGGTCGTGCAACCGGGCGTCATGGCAGCCGGGTAGACGTACACGACCACTCGCCCGTGCGCGGTGAGCAGGTCCTGCAGCGACGTGGGGTTTGCGTCGGCGTCGGGGAGGGTGAAGGCGGGGGCGGTCTGGCCCACCTCGAGCCGTGGTGTGGTCACCGGTGCTCCTGGAGTCGGGTCGGGGTCTGTGATCACACCAACCTATCCGATGCGTCGGCGCGCGGGCGCGGATCATCGGCGGGTGCAGTACCGTGGGCGGGGTCCAGAATCCGCGGCCAGCCGCGTGACGAGCGATTGACGGAGGTCTCGTGTCCAGGAGTTACGACAGCATCGAAGGCGACATCGCCAAGGCGCGTGACGATCTCGCGACGACGTTGGACGAGATCGTCGACCGGGTCAATCCCAAGAACCTCGCCGAAGAGGGTAAGGAGAGAGCAGTCGCCGTCCTCACCGATCCCCGGGTACTCGCTGTGCTGGGCGGAGTGGCGGCGCTGGTCCTCGGAGGCATCTCGGTGTCGATCGCCAACAAGCGCAAGGAGCGGCGTCGCATCGAGGCCTATCTCGAGGCGCGTCGGGCTCTCTGAGCGGCCGCCGCTCACCACAACCCGCCGAGCGGCCGCCGCTCTCCACAGCCCGCCGAGAAGAGCGTTTCGCCCATTCCCGCTCGGGAAACGTGTGCGGAACGCTCTTCTCGTTGAATCAAGGGGGCCCGGCCGCGCCGCTGATACGACAAGGCCCCGGGTCGTGGACCCGGGGCCTTGTCTGTGGTGCGCCATCAGGGACTCGAACCCCGAACCCGCTGATTAAGAGTCAGCTGCTCTGCCAATTGAGCTAATGGCGCCCGCGTGGTGCGAGAGAAACAGTAACAGGGCCCCGCCATCAACACGAAATCGCCTGGTCAGGGCGGGGGTGCACGGCCAGGAGGCGGTGATCCTTTATCAATTCGATATGAAATGCAGAGGCGGACGCATGCATACTTGTGAAGACATCCCTCTGCCTCGGTTCACGGTCTGCAGGGACATGACGCTTGGAAGGGGCCATTAGTGAACGTGCGCCACACGGATCGGACCAGACGCCGGGCCCACGCCCGGTCGAGATCCCGGCTCGCTCTGGCCGCTGTGTTCGCGGGCTCCCTCGTGTTGACGGGCTGCACCATCGGGTCAGGAGGAGCGGACGACGCCCAGGTCGCCGAGGCCCAGGCGGAGCCGTCCGCGGTGATCGACATCTCCGTGGAGGACGGGTCGCTCGACGCCAACCCCGCGGAGCCGGTGGTGCTCACGGCCAGCGGCGGCCGTTTCGATTCGGTGGTCATGCGCAACCCGGAGGGCGTGCAGGTCCAGGGAGAGTTCAATCCGGATCTCACCGAGTGGCGGACCACCGAGAACCTGGGGTATTCCCGCCAGTACACGCTGGAATCCACCGCGACCGACGACGCCGGGCTGGTCACCCGGAGCAACGTCACGTTCAGCACCGTCACCCCCCGTGTCCTCACCGCGGCGTACCTCACGACGGGGCAGGGTGCGACGGTGGGCATCGGCCAACCCGTGGCGGTGATGTTCGACGAGCCGATCGCGGACCGTCGCGCGGCGCAGGACAACATCCACATCCGTACCGAGCCGGAGGTGGAGGGGGCCTTCTACTGGGTGTCCAACCAGGAGGTCCGGTGGCGTCCGGCCGAGTACTGGGCGCCCGGAACCACGATCGACGTCGATGTGGACATCTACGGTAAGGACCTGGGCGACGGCATGTACGGCCAGGAGAACGTGCGCAGCGACTTCCAGATCGGTGACGCGGTCATCTCCCGGGTCGACGACTCGACCAAGCAGATCGTGGTCGAGCGCAACGGGGAGGTGATCAAGACCATGCCCACCTCGATGGGCAAGGCCAGCTCGCCGACTCCGAACGGCACGTATGTGATCGGGGAGAAGTTGGCCTCCATGGTGATGGATTCCTCGACCTACGGCGTTCCGGTGGACTCGCCGGACGGATACCGCACGCCGGTGCAATACGCCACGCGGATGTCGTACAGCGGCATCTTCGTCCACGCGGCGCCGTGGTCCGTCTGGGCCCAGGGCAGCCAGAACGTGAGCCACGGGTGCCTCAACGTCACGACGGCCGACGCGAAGTGGTTCTACGACAACGCCAAGCGGGGCGATATCTTCGAGGTCTCCGGCACGGTCGGCCCGACGCTGCCCGGGTGGGACGGCCTGGGCGACTGGAACATCCCGTGGGAGACCTGGAAGGCCGGTAACGCGGACGCGGGCTCAGCCTGACGAGCGCGTAACCCTCAGCAGGAGTGATCGGCTCCGTTCGGGTCGCGTCGACCGGCGGCCCTGAACAGCGCACGACCGGGAGCCGCCGTGACGCCGTGGGCGAAGGTGCTGGCCACCACGATGAGCGTGCCCACTCCCAGCAGCAGTGAATCCGGACCTGCTCGGGACGCCTCCTCGGTCAGGTAGAACACCGCCGCGACCCCGACCGGTCCGAACCAGCCGAGGAACGCGGCTTCTCGGACACGCAGTCCGAGTGGGCGCATGAGGGCGAGCAGCACCGGCGGACGCCGGAGTACGAGCACTGCGGCCGTAAGTGCCAACGCTCCCCATCCCAACTCCGCCCACTGTTCCCAGGGGAGCATCGCGCCGAGGATCAGGAAGAACGGGAGGACCGCGAACTGGTTGATCGCTTCGTCGATCTCCACCTCCACCCGCCTCTCGTTCCCGGCACTGGTCAGGTTGAAGGCCAGCCCCGAGACGAACGCGGCGAACACCCCGTTGACTCCCAGCAGGCCCGAGCAGCCCAGGACCAGGAGCGCCAGCAACAGGGTGAACATGAGGATCGGGCCGCTCTCGACGGCGTCGTGGCGCTCCGAGAGATGGAGGGCCTTGGCTGCCGCCACCCCGGCGAGAACGCCGAGGAGCAGCGCCCCGAGGATCTGCCAGCCGATCTCGACGGCGGCCTGCCCGGCGGTGAGCGGTGTCGCGACAGCGAGCGCGAACAGGACGAGGGGAAGGGCCAACCCGTCGTTGGCACCCGACTCGAGCGAGAGCAGTTGCCGGTCCTCTTCGGGCAGGTCCCGCTCGGCGGCGTCACCGGTCACCGCCGCAGAGGACAGAACGGGGTCCGTCGGGCAGACCGCGGTACCGAAGAGCAACGCGACCGCGAAGGGGATGCCCAGCGCCCAGATCGCCAGACCGGTGGAGATGAGCGCCATCGCAGGCATCACCACCAGCAGCAGGAGGGCCAGGCGTCGCCAGTGACGTCGGATCGCGGCGAAGGGGTAACGCAGGGCCACGCCCATCACGGAGATGGCCAGGAGGATCTCCGCGCCCCGATGGAGCGTCGAGTGGTCGGCGACGATGTCGGGGACGTCGAGAACCCCGAGGATCGCCGGCCCCAGGGCGATGCCGGCCCCGAGCGCGATGAGGGGCTCCGACACGGGCCACCGGTGGAGCCTCGCGGACAGCGCGACGATCACGACGCCGAGCGCGCCGACGGTCGCGAGCAACAGATCGAGTGTGGACACGTGGCCTCCAGGTCAGTCTGATCCACCGGAACCATAGGCAACCCCGGGCGGTCTCGCCATCGGTCCCTGTGCCTCCCGGCGGGTAACCCCGATGGAGCGAGGAAGGGCCTCTCTGCCGGCTGCGGCCTCGGGCGATGAGAAACTGGACACATGTCCCGCGAGCGTGAGGTCACCCGGCCCACCGACCTCGCCCGCGGCCGCAGACTCGAGCCGGCCGCGGTCGGGTGGACCCGAACACCGCTGCACCGCACCGCGATCTCCGGGTGGGGTCGCACCAAGCGTTGGGAGTACTGGGGGTCGTGACCGATCGGTTCCTGGTGGGTCTGACCGTGGCCGGACTCGACTACCTGTCCACCTGCGCGGTCTATGTCCTGGACCGCCGTACCGGCGTGGAGACCTCGCGCGCTGCGGTCAGCCCGCTCGGCCGGCCGGCGTTCAGCGACGCGGCGGGGGTGGGGACCGTGCACGCGTCGGCCGGCGTGGGTTCGGGGCGCGTGCGCGTCGAGATCGACGACGACGAGGGCACCACCGCGATCAGGGTGCGGGCGGCGGGTATTCAGGTGAGCCTGGACTGAACCGCCCCAGGTTTCCCGCCGCCTCCTCTTGAGTCGAGGAGGATGGTTGTATGCCGAAGAAGATCGATCCCGCGGTCAAAGAGCGGGCGCTGCGGATGGTGTCCGAGCACCGCGGTGAGTTCGCGTCGTTGACGGCCTGCTGTGACCAGGTGGGACGCCGGTTGGGGCTGGGCAAGGAAACGGTCCGGAGGTGGGCTGTGCAGGCCGACATCGACGCCGGGGCCCGGCCCGGCGTCAGCACCGAGGAGAGCGCGGAGATCAAGCGTCTCAAGGCCGAGAACCGGCGGCTGACCGAGGACCTGGAGATCATGCGCCGGGCCTCGATTTTCTTCGCGGGGGAGCTCGACCCCCGCAACCGGTGATCTGCGAATTCGTCGACCAGATGAGGTCCGAAGGGCATGCGGTCGAGTCGATTTGCCGTGGCTTGCGCAAAGCAGGTCTGCAGATCGCCGCACGCACCTACCGCGAGTGGACTTCG
>NZ_AOSR01000001.1:0-323 GCF_000349585.1 Dietzia sp. UCD-THP | reverse complement strand
CCGTCGACTCCCCGGTCCCCGACGCCTTCACCGAACTCGACGCCAAGAACATCGCGATGATGGCGTCGTTCATGGCCGTCGCGTTCTCGCTGACCTACTCGTTCCCCGAGCGCGACCGCAATCCAAGGAAAGGCCCGTGATGCTCACACGCTCTGTCAGACGCTCGACGTACGATGCCCCCATGACGACCGTGAACCCTGCTCCGCCGTCGTTCGGGCGTGCCCGGATCNCCTCACCGAACTGGAACGACACCACCACCGACGCCGACTACGAAGACCTCGACGTCATCGCCGCCAACATAGAGCGCGAGCGCGCAGCAGCCC